>DATBCB010000180.1:0-4118 GCA_036270675.1 Acidobacteriaceae bacterium
CCATTCCTCTTTGTAAATGTCAACGGGAACCGCCGCATAGCCGCGTTCGGTGATCCCACAACAGCAACCGGTAGAGCAGAAGCTGAGGTGGGCCCGATGTTGCACGATGTTGAAGGCGCGACCATCGGCTCGAATCACACGTTGGCGATGAGAGATCGACATAACTAGGGTTTACCTCGAATCATTTCTTCTACGTAAAGGCCTGGCAACAGCCGCGCCACACTATCAATTGCCTGCGGCTAACGGCGATGTGAGCGGCATCCTCGCCCACACGCGAATGGCGATCACCATGGCGAAGAGCAGAAGACCCAGTGGAAGCGCAAAGGAATCCAGTTCCTGGCCGGCAAGCTCTGCGCCTCCGAGTCCAAAGGAGAAGAGAACGACAAGCAGACCGAGAAGGCGAGAGGCTTCGACCGCACGGGTCGCGCCCGTCGCAGCGAGACGCTGCGTGGAGGCCGCCAGATACCCGTCGACTCCATCCACCAGCACCATGCCGCCCGAAAAGCATGTTCCAACCAGCCACGGGTTGGTCTGCCCAGCAAGGATAAGTGCGGAAAGCTGCGACGCTGTTTCGAATCCAGCGGCGAGCACCATGCCCAGCAGAAACGGTTGCGAAATCAAAACGCGCGGGACTGGTTTCACAGGCGGATTGCGCCGGGGAATCCGATACAAGTTAATGGCCCCGATAAAAATCAAGGTCCAGGGGCCCAGGAAGGCGAAACGGTCAGCGATCACGTGACCGATACCGATCGCGAGCAGGATGACGATGGTTCCATGCCCCAGTGCGAAGAAGACGCCATTGCTGGAGCGCGGCCGAATACGCGTGAGACCATCGATAGCCGCTAGGTGATCCGGATCGGTGCCGTGCCGCATTCCTAAAGCAGCGCCGATCAGCAGTGAAGCACTCATAGATTGTTCTCCTAGACGCCAGTGATTTCCTCGAATTCGTCATCGGCAGATACGTGAGGCCGCGATTCGGCGTAAGCTGCGCATGCATTCACAAAATGGCCAGGAATTGCGGGATTGGAAGCCCAATGGCCGTGGACGTATGAGGCAAGGACATTCTGTCCGTAGGTATAACCTTCCAAGTCGATTTTTCCTGACCGCGGAGAGTTGAGAGAAAGCGGGCGCTTCGTTGTTTCCAACAGCACGGTTTCGACCGAGTCGCTTTAGACCAGCCAGCATAGTTCGGAATAGCGGAACTGATGTCCGCGGTAGTTCAGTCCGGCAGGTCCGAGGATGGAAGGCATGGTCGTCGTTACCTCGACGTATCCGAGCGCCTGCAGACGGTTGCGCATGACGGCCTCGCCCGAGATGAGACCGACCATGGGATACGACGAGCCGCTTTCTACGCGAATGCTCGAGCAGAGATACATCAGGCCTCCGCACTCGCCGTAGATGGGTCCGCCGCCTTCTGCGAAACGCCTGATGGAGTCACGCATGGAACTGTTCGCGGCAAGCGCCTGCGCATGCACCTCTGGATAGCCGCCGCCGATGTAAAGTCCATCCACCTCCGGCATGCCCGAATCGTGAATGGGAGAGATGGGAATCAACGTGGCCCCTGCTGCGCGCAGACGGCGCAGGTTGTCTTCGTAATAGAAATGGAAGGCTTCATCCTGCGCGTAGCCGATACGGCAACGAGCCGCATTCGCCATCGATGAGCTGGCTTGCGACGCGGGCACCGGCAGCTCTGGAGCCTGCCGCGCCGCTGCAAGAATGCGTTCGACATCGCACCACTCCTCCATCTGGACGGCCCAGTCGTCCAGTTGCGTTTCTGTAACCGCGGTCTCATCTGCGGTGCGAAGGCCGAGGTGACGCTCCGGAAAGCTGAGCTCGGGCTTCCTGGGAAGGCCGCCAAGAATCGGAGGGGTCTCGACCGCGGAGCGCAGCAGTTCAAGATGACCGCGTGAGCCAACGCGGTTGCAGAGGACGCCCGCGAAGGAGAGTCCGTCATCGAAGGTGGTGCATCCAAGGACGATCGCGGCCAGCGTCCTGGCCATGCCGGAAGCATCCACCACCAGCAGGACCGGCGCGCCAAGCCACTTAGCAACCTGCGCACTCGAGCCTTCTTCCGATGACGGCCCGACTCCATCGAACAGGCCCATGACACCTTCGATCAGTGCGATGTCCGCGCCCGCTGCGGCAAAGGCGAAGGTGGTGAGCACGGATTCTCTTCCCATCATCCACGCATCGAGATTATGGCTGCGCGTCTGTGTTGCTCTTGCGTGATACGTCGGGTCGAGATAGTCCGGGCCGACTTTGAACGCGGCTACGCGCAGGCCACGTCGCGTGAGCGCACGGCACATCGCGACCATGCAGGTGGTCTTGCCGCTTCCGCTGGAGATGCCGCCAATCATCAGCCGGGGCGTGGTGATGGTTTCCTTCATCTCGTGGACCCCGTGGCAGCTTCGCGAAGCGCGCCACCGTGCTCTGTTGACATCTCCGATGAGTCCGGTCGTTCTTCGGAAGATGAGGTATCGAAGTCGCGGGGCTGCTCTGGTTCAAACCACGCGACGTACCTGCGCCGGGCAACGACCCGGCCCACCAGGAGGATCGCGGGGATTTCCGGATCTAGGGCAGGTACGAGCTGTGCGAGCGTGCCCAGAGTGCCAGAAACGACGCGCTGCCGCGCAGTCGTTGCGCTCATCACCAGTGCCGCCGGTGTCTCCGCGGCATACCCCTCGGCCTGTAGCCGATTTAGATTTGCAGAGAGCCTTCGCGCCGCCATGTAGAGCACCGTGGTCCGTTGCTGCAGATCCTCCTCCGAACCACTGGGCCATTTTTCCGGCTCATGACCTGCACCCAGAAGAACCTGTGACGCTTCGCCTCGTTGGGTGAGCGGAATTCCTGCATAGGAAGCAGCACCAAGCGCGGCTGTGATCCCGGGAACGATCTCAAACGGAATGCCGGCGTTCCGCAGATCTTCTGCTTCTTCGCCGCCACGTCCAAACAGCAGGGGATCGCCGGATTTAAGTCTCACGACCGTCTTGCCCGCCTTCGCCCTTTGAAGCACCGCAGGATGCAGTCGATAGGTTGTTGGTCCCATGCCGTCGCGCCGGCCCACGGCTAACAATTCCGCTCGAGCAGGAATGCGCGCTATCAATTCCGGGGAGATGAGCAGGTCATAGGCAACAACATCGGCTTGCTCCAGCAGTTCGAACGCGCGCATCGTGAGCAGCTTGGGATCGCCAGGACCTGCTCCCACCAGATAAACTCTCCCTTTCGGAAGACAGGACCGTGACTCGAGAAGATGCGTGATTTTGGATGTGGCCCAACTGATGCGGTCCTCGAAACGCAAGAGAGTCTCAGGCAGTGAGTGCAATCTCTCTGGGTCGACATAGCGACGCAGTAAGCCTTCGAGCAGAAGCTGGTATCGAAGCTGCAGATACGGATCCGGAGGCCGCACCCCGTCCTGTTCATAGGGCAGGACACCCCATGGAAGCAGGAAGACCGCGTCATAGCGACGCAGATAGCTGGCCGCTGTGGTAAGCAGCGCTTGCTCACTCGCCGCGCTCAGGCAGCCGTAGTAGAGTGCGTAAGCGGCGAAGTCGATCGCGCAGTTATCTGCAACAAAGGCCGGTACTGTCCGCTCCTTCTCTTCGCGTTCGCGCCAGAGGCGCATCACAATCCCTTCCAGTTCCGGCGCCGGGAGATCGGCCAGGATCCTGCGGGAATGCTCAAGGTAGGCGCGCATCTCCTCCCGCAGACAGGGCACACCTAACTCACGGCCCAGCGCACCCGCCAGAGTGGTCTTGCCGACGCTGGCTGACCCGCAGACGCCGATCCGTATTGCTCGATGCTGTCGTGCTTCAACCGGCATCGGTGGAACTCCCTTCCGGCGCGCGCGGCAATGCGGGAGATGCGCATGCAGCGAGGTTTCGCGGTGTGGTGTTCGGGGGCACCATATTTACTGCGGTCCTTCAGGCGCTGTTTCCTGATTACTCGCGGGAGAGTTTGTGGTTCGCCTGAGGAGATAGCAGTCCATGATCCAGCCGTACTGCGCTCGTGCTGCTTCGCGCGTGGCTTCAATTTCATTCGCCGCCTCGGCGAGCCTGCCTGAGATGAGAATCTGTCGATCCATCCCGAGGTACGCTCCCCAATAGATCTCACTCGCCTGC
>DATBCB010000181.1:0-8923 GCA_036270675.1 Acidobacteriaceae bacterium
ACGGCATGTCGGCCGCTCCCAATGCAGGCGTAAGCGGGGTACTGGTATCCGGCTTCAAAATTCGCAACGCCAATTTCGAAGGCATCCTCATCGCGAATGCCTCCGACGTCACCATCGTCGACAATCATGTGCTGGACAACAACAAGTCACTGGATATCACCACTCCAGCCTGTCCCGGCATTCCCGCCTTTGAAACCAACGAAGATCTGGACTGCGGCGAGGGCATTCATCTCATGGGGGTAGATCATTCCTCAATCGTGCGCAACGAATCCGAGCAGAATTCGGGCGGCATCCTCATCTCGGACGAAACCGGAGTCAGCCGCAACAATCTCATCAGCGGCAATTCGGTCCACGACAATCCCTTCGACTGCGGCATCACCCTGGCTTCCCATGGGCCAGCCACCTCGGTGATACCCACAGCGAAGGGCCCGTTCGGCGTGATGCTGAACACCATCGCCCACAATAACTCGTCGCACAACGGCTTCCAGGTTCCTGGTGCTGGTGCTGGAGTCGGCATCTTCGCGCCGTTTCCCGGAACGACGGACTGGGCCAATGTGGTCTTCGACAACGATCTGCATAACAACGGCCTGCCGGGCGTCACCATGCACAACCATGCGGCGGCTCCCGCTCCGGCGCCGCCCGTCAATCTCAACGACAACGTGATCGTCGGCAACCGCATCTCCGGGAACGCAGCAGACACCGCGGACGCGGCGACCTCCGGTCCCACTGGCATCAACGTGTTCAGCGTGGCGCCGATCACCGGTACCGTCATCTCGCAGAACGTCTTCGACGATGAAGCCATCGATGTCGCGTTCAAAGCGCCCTCCGGTCAGGTGAACGCCCATCTGAACGACTTCAACAACAGGGCAATCGGAGTCGACAACCTGGGAACCGGAACCGTGGATGCAATCCAGAACTGGTGGGGTTGTCCAGGGGGTCCGGGAAGTAAGGGATGCGCGACCGTCTCAGGGTCGGTGCTCTTCACTCCCTGGCTCACATTTCCCTTTGTTGAGGACGATCATCGCTGGTAACTGAACTTTATTGAGCAAATGCGGCTGACGTCCCTCAGATTCGGGCGGCGGCCGCATTTCTCTTTTGTGCGTCCTACTTGTGGAACGGCTGCTGTTCGCCGATCTGCGGCCGCCCCTTTTCCTCCGCCTGCAACTGCCTGCTCACCTTCTCTACCTGCGCAAAGACCCGCAGCAGGTTGCCGCCCATGATCTTGCGGCAGTCCGCCTCGCTGTAGCCGCGCTCCTTCAGCGCTGCGGTAATCTTCGGCAGGTCCGCCGCGGAGTCGATGCCCTCCGGCGCCGATGGAATGCCATCGAAATCCGATCCGATGCCGACATGATCGATGCCCGCCACCTTCACCATATGGTCGATATGGTCGATCAGGTCGCTCAGCGGCGGCCGCGGAATCCTCGCTGCGAACTCCTTGTCCACCGCCGCTTCCTGCTCGTACACCCAGGTCTTGCCCTCGGCCTTGGCCTTCTCCTCCGCGGCCTTTTCTGCGGCCTCGCGTTCCGGCTTCTGCGCCTCCCATGCCTGGCGCCACTTCTCAGAGACAAACGCAGAGTAGAAGTTCGCCTGCACCACGCCGCCATTGTTGGAAAGCGCCCGCAGCATCTCGTCGGTCATATTGCGTGGCGCTTTGGTCAGCGCGCGCGCCGACGAGTGCGACGCAATTACCGGCGCGCGGCTCAGAATCAGCGTGCGGTAAAAGGTCTTGTCTGCCACGTGTGAGATGTCCACCATCATGCCCAGGCGGTTCATCTCGTACACCACGTCCTTGCCGAATTCGGTCAGCCCTTCCTGCGTGTGCCGCACCTTCGGGTCGTCCATGTCGCCGGAGGAATCCGCCCAGTCGTTCGAGTTCGACCAGGTCAGCGTCATGTAGCGCACGCCGAGCTTGTAGTAGTAACGCAGCAGGTCGAGCGAATTCTCGATGGAGTGGCCACCCTCGATCCCCATCAGCGCCGCCAGCTTGTGCTCGCGATGCGCACGCTCGATATCGGCCACCGAGTAGGTCATCATCATCTTGTCCGGATGCTTCAGCGCCGTCTGATGCACAGCATCGATCAGCGCCAGCGTCCGCCCTGCGTACTGGTTCTGATAAAACTGCGGTTCCACCCAGATGGAGAAGAACTCAGCGCCCAGGTGGCCTTTTTTCGCGGCGTCAAAGTTTACGTGGCCGCCATTCAGCGGCTCGGTCAGGTCGTAGTGCTCATCCAGCATGCGCTGCGTCGTGTCGGCATGCGTATCGATAAAAAAATCAGGCGCGTAAGAGGCATTTGTCATGGTCTTGGTCGCTTGCCGGTGCGGCTTTGGGCTGGTTTGTGCAAGCACGCGCGCGGTATCCTGCGCAGTAAAACAGGTGGCGATCAGAAGGAGAGCAGCAGCCGGCAGCTTCATGGAGTCCGAGTGTAGCAAAGGACAACCTGCCGCTCGGCCAACCCATCTCATCAGTGGGAGAGGTGTACCGCTATGGAACCCACATCGAAAGACACCGAGAAAGACCCCGTACGCCCGGCGTCCCCGGACACGCAAAGCAAAACAGACACGCAAAGCAAAACAGACACGCACAGCAAAACAGACACGCAAAGCAAACCAGCAGAAGAGCGCGGAGAACACGACCGCTTGAAGAGGACGGCAGACGAGATGTCTCGCCGCGGGCTGAAACGTCAGCATAAGGGCGAAGTAGGAAAGAGCTTCCCCAAATAAGAGCCGCGACAGCGGCTTCCAGGAAATCGGAGTGTAGCGAAGGACAACCTTGCGCCCGCCGCCACCCATCTCTCCACGGAGAGGTGAATCATGCAGCCAATCGTCAAGGACACGAAAAAGGACGTAGCCCGGCCCGCGCATCCTGACACGCATGCCAAGTCAACCCCGGATCGCAGCGAACGCGGTCGCATCAACAGGATCGCAAACGAGATGGCTGGCCGCGGACTGGAGCGAGAGCGCAAGGACGAAGAGGGAAAGGACATCATCGTCAACTCCGATCCGCACGGTACCAAGCCATAGCCAGGGGACGTTTCTGAACCAGCAGAGATCCTGAAAACAACAAAGCCCCGGATGATCCACCCGGGGCTTTTGCATGTGTCGAACGCGCTGATTCATCCCGACCGGCCCATCGCTCGAGAACGATCGGCAAAGTGGTGGGAGCGGCTCTTTTTTCGCCTAGCTCGTAGCATGCGGATCGATCTTCAGCTTCGACCCCGTGCTCCACTCCGTCATCGGCTTCACCGTCCGGACCTCCTGGTCGCGCCGCTTCCAGCTTCCGCGGATATAGTCGCGGTTCATGGTCGCAATCACCTCGAGCGGTATCTCTTTCGGGCACGCGCCCGTGCACTCCCCGATGTTGGTGCAGCCGCCAAAATTCTCTGTATTCATCTGCGCCACCATGTTCAGTGCACGACGATCCCGCTCCGGCTCGCCCTGTGGCAGGATGCTCAGGTGTGCGATCTTCGCGCCGGTAAACAGCGCTGACGATGCATTCGGGCACGCCGCCACGCAGGCTCCGCAGCCGATGCACGCCGCCGCGTCCATCGCGCGGTCCGACGTGTCCTTGCTCACCAGAATGGCGTTGCCGTCCGGCGCATTCCCGGTCGAGACCGAGATGTAACCGCCGGCCGCGATAATACGGTCGAACGAGCGCCGATCGACCACCAAATCCTTGATGGCAGGGAAGGCAGCGGCACGCCAGGGCTCGATCACCAGCTCCTCGCCGTCCTTGAAGTGCCTCATGGTCAACTGACACACTGTCGTCGCCGGCATGGGGCCGTGCGGAATGCCGTTGATCATGAAGCCGCAAGAGCCGCATATGCCTTCGCGGCAGTCGTGCTCAAAGGCCACCGGCTCTTCGCCCCGTTCGATCAGCGTCTCGTTCAGCACGTCCAGGCACTCCAGCATGGACATCTCCGGGTTCACATCGTCCACCGTGTAGCTGACGAATCTGCCCTTGTCCTTGCGGTCCGTCTGCCGCCAGATCTTTAGCGTCAGTTTCATTTACTTGTAGCTCCTCTGGCTCGGGTGCACGTATTCAAACTCCAGCGGCTCCTTCGTGAGCTCCGGATGATTTCCCGGCCCGCGATAGCCCCACGCCGCTACATAAGAAAAGTGATCGTCGTCGCGCCTCGCCTCGCCGTCCGGCGTCTGGTACTCCTCGCGGAAGTGGCCCCCGCAGCTCTCGTTGCGCTCAAGTGCGTCGATGCACATCAGTTCACCCAGCTCCAGAAAGTCCGCCACGCGCGCGGCCTTTTCCAGGCTCTGGTTCAGGTCCGCGCCTGTACCCGGCACAGTTACGTTCTGCCAGTATTCATCGCGCAGCTCACGGATCTGCGCAATCGCCTTCTGCAAGCCTTCCGCCGTCCGCGACATGCCGCAGTACTCCCACATGATCTTGCCCAGCTCGCGATGGAACGAATCCACCGTCCGCTTGCCCTTGATCGAAAGCAGCTTCTCGATCGTCTCGTTCACGCAGGCTACGGCGTTGCGTACTTCCGCATTCGATCCCTCTACCTTGCTCAGTTTGTTCGTCGCCAGGTAGTTGCCGATGGTGTAGGGGATGATGAAGTAGCCATCGGAGAGTCCCTGCATCAGCGCACTCGCGCCCAGGCGGTTCGCGCCATGGTCGGAGAAGTTCGCCTCGCCCAGCACAAACAAGCCTGGGATGGTCGACTGCAGATGGTAGTCCACCCACAGCCCGCCCATGGTGTAGTGGATCGCCGGATAGATGCGCATCGGCACCTTGTACGGGTTCTCGTCGGTGATGCGCTCGTACATGTCGAACAGGTTGCCGTAGCGCTCGCGGATCGTATCTTCGCCCACGCGGCGAATCGCATCCGCGAAGTCCAGATACACGCCCCGCCCGGTCGGTCCGACGCCGCGGCCTTCATCGCATACCGCTTTCGCATTGCGCGAGGCTACATCGCGCGGCACCAGGTTGCCGAAGCTCGGATACTTCCGTTCGAGGAAGTAGTCGCGCTCAGCCTCGGGAATTTCGTTCGGCGGCCGCTTGTCCCCCTTCTTCAAGGGCACCCAGATGCGCCCATCGTTGCGCAGCGACTCGGACATCAGCGTCAGCTTCGACTGGTACTCGCCCGAGACGGGAATGCACGTCGGGTGAATCTGCGTGTAGCAGGGATTGGCAAACAGCGCACCGCGCTTGTGCGCCCGCCAGCTCGCCGTCACATTCGATCCCTTGGCATTCGTCGACAGGTAATAGACATTGCCGTAGCCACCAGTCGCCAGCACGACCGCGTCCGCGATGTGCGTTGTGATCTCGCCCGTCACCAGATTGCGCGCCACAATGCCGCGCGCCTTGCCGTCGATCACGATCAGGTCCAGCATCTCGGTGCGCGCCAGCATCTCCACCGTGCCCGCATGCACCTGCCGCTCCAGCGCCTGATAGGCACCCAGCAGCAACTGCTGGCCTGTCTGTCCGCGCGCATAGAAGGTGCGCGACACCTGCGCTCCGCCGAAGGACCGGTTGGTCAGCGAGCCGCCGTACTCACGCGCGAACGGAACACCCTGCGCCACGCACTGGTCAATGATCTTCACGCTGATCTCGGCCAGCCGGTAGACATTCGACTCACGCGAGCGAAAATCACCGCCCTTCACCGTGTCATAAAAGAGCCGGTAAATACTGTCGCCATCGTTCTGGTAATTTTTCGCGGCATTGATGCCGCCCTGCGCAGCAATGGAGTGCGCGCGTCGCGGCGAATCCTGGAAGCAGAAACACTTCACGTTGTAGCCAAGCTCACCCAGCGTCGCTGAAGCCGACGCGCCGGCCAGCCCCGAGCCCACCACGATGATCGTGTGCTTGCGCTTGTTCGCCGGATTCACCAGCTTCAGGTCGAACTTCGTCTTGTCCCACGCCTGCTCAATCGGTCCGGTCGGAACCCGGGAATCCAGCACTCTGGAGTCAACTGCCATCTATTTCACCACCCCCAGCATGACGCTGATCGGAATCGAGATATACCCCAGCACAATCACCAGCGCGGCCACCCACGCCGCGCTCTTCAAAATCGGCGTATGCCGAGGATGGTTCATGCCGAGCGACTGAAACATGCTCCAGATGCCGTGGCGTAGATGCAGCCCCAGCAGAATGATCGAGAAGATGTACCAGACCGAAACCCACCACACCTGAAAGCCCGCGACCACGTTGTGATACACATCGCCTTCGATGAACGCGCCGCCCGGGTGAATGTAGCCGGCGGTCAGGTGCAGCAGGTGGAAGATGACAAACGCCAGAACAATCGGCCCGCTCCAGTACATCGTGCGCGAGGCGTAGGAAGAGGCGATCGCCTTCTTGGCCGAGTAGCCCACCGGCCGCGCCCGCTTCTTCAGGAGCGCCAGTTGCACCGTCGCGATGATGTGCAGCGTGACGCAGATGAGCAATAGAATCCGCACCGGCCACAGCAGCTCTCCCAGATCGTGCAGCAGCTTGCCATAGGCATTCAGCTTCGCCGGCCCTTCGAAGACCTGCAGGTTGCCGGCCAGATGGCCGATCACGAAGAGGAAAAGGATGGCGCCGGTCACCGCCATCACCGCCTTCTTGCCGTTCGTCGATCCCCAGAAACTCGGCGCGCGCTCCGCGCGCACCCCTACCGCACTCGTGCTCATGCCATCAGCCTCGTCTTACCTGTCACGTCCGCCCATCCCATGCAAGATCACCTCATCAGCAGCTACAAATTACGCAGGCACACCCCATTTCAGGGCGCGGACACGCGCCTCAGCGATCGCCAGTGATGCTACAGAAGAGACTTAGGAGGTCGGCGGATCGGTGCAGGGAAGCCACTTATCATTATTGGTGTCCATGAGAACCAACGTCAAGGAGCCGCATAGAAGCTGGAAAGGCGCCTGATTCTTTGCGTACTCAAAAACCAGCAGCCGCTCTCGGTTTGTCTTGTGTGTGCTTAGAACGCCTGAGAGCATGACAAAATGAGGATTTTTCTCTTCGTGCTCGCGGCTACTATCTTTGAAGCCCTGGGAGATGCCATCATACGCATCGCCATCCATCGCGTATCGCTCCCCGTGCGGAGCGGTCTGTTCCTCCTCGGCGCCGCTCTGCTGACCTCTTACGGAACCTCGCTCAACCTCGCTCCCGTCGAGTTCGCCACCGTCACCGGCATGTACGTGGCCCTGCTCTTCGTCGTCTTTCAAATCACGAACTATCTCTTCTTCCGCACTCTCCCCACTCCCGCCGTCCTGCTCGGCGGCACATTGATCGTCTCCGGAGGTCTGGTCATCTCATTGTGGAGGTAACTTAGGGTGGAGGTAACTTAGCAACCCTGCCCGCGCATCTCGTCCAGCAGTGCCTTGAGGGCCCGCCCGCGATGACTCAGTCGCTGCTTGGTCCCGAGATCGATCTCCGCCATCGTCTTCCCCAGCTCCGCCAGCCAGAACAGCGGATCGTAGCCAAAACCGCCGGTTCCATGCGGCTCGGCGATGATCTCGCCCTCCACCGCTCCGGCCGCTGTCATGAGCACCACGCCATCCCGCGCCAGCGCCAGCACGCAGCGATACCGCGCCGTCCACGGTCGTGGATGCCCGCGAAGCTGACCGAGTAAATAGAGATTGTTCCGCCCATCCGCATCTTCACTGTCCGTGGCGTCGAAGTCAGCATCCTCGGCATAGCGCGCGGACCGCACCCCCGGTGCACCGCCCAGCGCATCCACCTCCAGCCCCGAATCATCCGCTATCACCAGCAGCCCGGGCCGCGCGCGGCTGTAAGCCTCCGCCTTCAATCGCGCGTTCGCCTCGAAGCTCGAGCCATCCTCAACAGGTGCGGCAATCTCAGTAAGCCCCGGCAGCACCGCGATCTCTACTTTGAAGACCGCCGCGGCCGCGGCAAAGTCCCGCAGCTTGCCAGCATTCGAGCTCGCCACATACAGCTTCTCGCCGAGCCTCGGACCGCTCAATGCATTGCCCCGTGCTCGTGATGTCCATGATGCATGCCATCCCCGGCACCATGGCTCATCGGCTCATTCATATGCCGCAACATGCCCGCGCCGCCCGCGCGGAAGAACCGCCATAGCAGCACGGCCGCAATCGCCAGGAAGACGATATTCAACACCGCCGTGTGATCCCATTGAAAGCTCATCTCCATCGCCATCCCTGCAGCGTGCGCATGCGGTGTCAAATGCAACGCGACGAATAGCCACTCCACCGTTAAAGCCGCGCTCGCCATCGCAACATAGAACAGCACCAGCAACACCAGCGCCGCGCGCCAGCCATAGTACTTGCGGTGAATGTTCACGATCGGCAGGATAATCAGGTCGCCAAACAGAAACGCGATGACACCGCCAAAGCTGAGCCCCTGCTGCCACAGCACCGCCGCCAGCGGCACATTGCCCACCGAGCAGACAAACGACACCAGTG
Organism: Acidobacteriaceae bacterium; assembly: GCA_036270675.1. Classification (GTDB taxonomy): domain Bacteria; phylum Acidobacteriota; class Terriglobia; order Terriglobales; family Acidobacteriaceae; genus KBS-83. The sequence continues at coordinate 8,383 of DATBCB010000181.1, forward strand.
CTACAAGCGGCCCGGCCAGCGGTCCCCACCACCGCGCCACTGCCGGATGTCCAACCAGAAAGAATCGCTGCCAGAAAGCAGCCGGCACCCACGCCGCAATGCACCCCGAGAGCACCAGGCCGAGCACAATGTCGCCCAGTACCGCGGCCCACTCCATGACAAAGATGTTGCTGACAGCAGTGAATGCCTCCGGCGAGCGCAGCCGAGCCAGCCATGTATCGCCCTTGGCAGCCATGTCCATCGCTGCATGTCCTTCCATGCGCCCCAGCAGCCCGCGCTCTGCTTGCGCCCGCGCCTGGTCCATCAGCCCCCTCGTGAAGAAGAGATCCAGCAGCACTACCAGCAGCACGATCATCACCGGGCCGCCAATAAACTCCGCCGCAGCGAAGCGCCAGCCCATCAGCACAATCAGAGACAGCCCCAGCTCGAACACCAGATTGGTCGACGCGAACTCGAAGGCCATCGCCGCGCGGAAATCCGCGCCCTTGCGAAAGAGCGTGCGCGCAATTGCCACCGCCGCATAGGAACACGACGACGAAGC
>DATBCB010000182.1:0-6473 GCA_036270675.1 Acidobacteriaceae bacterium
CGCGATTCGGCCCACTCTGTGAGCGCCTCCGGGGTGCCTTCATGAATGGCATCGGCGGCGAGGGCGAGCTGCTCGCGCAGGTCGAGACGCGGGGCGAACTCGCGGATTGCATCTTGGCGCGGCACAATTTCGTTCGGCGCGGCCGGATGCAGCATCCAGTTGGCCAGGGTGTGCTGCCCCGGCGCACTGGCGGCCTGCGAGATCAGCTCGTACAGGCTGCCGGCGCCGAAGATATCGAGATCGCGCGCGTAGAGATGCTTTGGATCGAGGAACCGCTGGCCGGCATCGCCATGTGCGGCCCACTGATCTTCGAGCCGTGCCAGGCCGCGACGATAGAACGCTTCGCGCCGCGCCGATTCGTTCAACACCCGCAGGAGGCGCTCGTGCGCAATCCACAGAATTGCGAAGACGAATGCGGGGAGGAGCGCCCAGGCAAGCAGGCCCGGATGCGCGCGCGCCAGCCAGATGGCAGTGACGACGGCGACGACGGCGAAGCCGAGCTTGCTGAAACCGAAGAGCCTGTCCCGCCGTCGCAGGCGTGTTCGTTCTGCCTCAAGTACCGCAAGCCGATCGCGATAGACGTCGCGTGCGCCTGAATCGACGTTCTTCGAACGTGAAATCGAGGTCAAGCAGGTTGCGGCGCCTCCGCGCTCGCTGCCGGTGCGCTGATGGATGCGGCGGACTGCAGGCGGCGCACGACGCGCTCGCGGCCAAGCGCAAGCATCACGGCGAAGAGCGAGGGCGCAACGCCCTGCCCGGTGAGCGCGACCCGCGCGCCATTGATGAGGACGCCCGGCTTCACGCCTTTCTCATCGGCAAAGGCGCGCAGCAGTTGCTCAGTGGAGGCCTCTGTGAACTCCGGCATGGAACCATATCGGCCACCGAGCTCGACCAGCAGGTCGCGGGTTGTGGAGTCCTTGAGAAACTTCGTCACCGCGGCTGGATCGAAGCTGTATGTGTCACTGAAGTAGGCACAAAAGGAGCTGGCGAAGTCGATGAGGCTGCGGGCGCGCGGCTTGACCAGATCGATCGCGGCGAGGACATCGGCCTCGCTGCGCTGAGGAATGAAACCGTTCTTGCCCCACTCGGTTTTTATCAGCGGCAGCAGCTCTTGCGCACTGGAGCACCGGATCCATTCGGTGTTGAACCACGCGAGCTTGTCATTGTTGAAGACGGCGTTCGATTTCGATATGCCTTCGAGCGAGAAGAGCCGGATCAGCTCGTCGGAGCTGAAGATCTCACGGTCGCGGCCGTCGGCGTCCTTGCCCGCGGCGCCGGGTGACCAGCCGAGCAGGGCGAGGAAGTTACGAAACGCTTCGGGCATGATCCCCATGTCCTTGTACGAAGTCACAGAGGTGGCGCCATGGCGTTTGGAGAGCCGCGTTTTATCCGGCCCGAGAATGAGCGGCACATGCGCGAAGACGGGCAGTGGCGCGCCCAGCGCCTGATATTGCAATACCTGTTTCGGCGTATTCGAGATGTGGTCTGCGCCGCGAATGATATGGGTCAGCCGCATGTCGAGATCGTCGGCCACGACGGAGAGGTGATATGTGGGAATGCCATCGGAGCGCAGCAGCACGAAATCTTCGAGCTCACTGTTGGCGAACTCGACGCGACCGACCACCGCATCGTCGAATGCGGTGACGCCGCCCTCGGGCACGCGAAAGCGAATGGCTGCGGCCTCACCGGCAGCGCGGCGAGTGGCAGCGTCCGGGGGCGCGATGATGCTGCAGCGGCGGTCGTACATGGGCGGCTTACCCGCTTCGGATGCGACTTTGCGGCGATGTTCCAGGTCCTCTCTGGTGCAGAAGCAGGGGTAGGCATGGCCGGAGTCGAGCAGCTTCTGCGCGGTGGAATGGTAGAGGTCGAGCCGCTTCGACTGGTAGAAAGGTCCCTCATCCCAGTTGAGACCCAGCCAGCGCATGCCTTCCAGGATGCCTTCGACCATGGCCTCGGAGGAGCGCTCGAAATCGGTGTCTTCGATGCGCAGGATCAAGGTGCCGCCGGTGTGACGCGCGAAGAGCCAGTTGAAGAGCGCGGTGCGGGCGCCGCCGACGTGCAGGTAACCGGTGGGAGAGGGGGCGAAACGGACGCGGGGACTTTCAAGAGGGGACATAACGATCTGGATTGATGCTAGAGCATTTTCACTGTTGCTGCGTACCAGCCAGGAATTGCGAAGTGTGACTTTTCTTGACGAAAAAGTCACGCGGACGGTAGTGCGTGAGCATACACCGACAGCGAAAATGCTAGAACATTCTGCAGTAGCCGGCGACCGCACGACGGTGAAGGAGTGGCCATGACCGAGATCGAATTCGCCGTGCCGCAAGGCTATGGCCTGAGCGGTGCCCCGTCATTGATTGAAAAAGCGTGTCGCGAATGCGGTCTGCGTATCTCCACCCGGGCAACCCTGCGCAGCTATCCAGGATGCATTCATTGGCATGTGAAGCGTGGCATCCAGCCGGGCACACTGGAGCTGACGCTATGGGAGACGAAGCGGCGGATCTGGGCGAGCGTGCAGGACGGACGTCGCGCAGCCTGGATCGATGAGGCTTTGCCGCAAGTGAAGGATGCGGTAGAGACGGCATTGCGCATAGCCGTTTCTTGAGGAGCGCGGAGTAATTCGGGCCGGATCAGCCTCGCGGATAGGGATCGTTTGGATTCGTGGGCGCGGCAGGCGGATAAGCAGCGGGCGGATACGCAGGTGGGTACGCGGTTGGAGGGTATCCGCCGGTGAGTTGCGCCACAGGAACGACCTTCCACTGCGAGAACGCAAGCACATAGAGGATGATCATGTTCGCGATCGGGACGAAGAGCAGGAGCGCCAGCCACGGGGAGAAGCCCGCCTTTTTGAAAATCATCCAGAAAGGGATGATGTAGATGAAGATGCCGATCAGGAGAAAAATCCCGACGAACGGCATCAAGTAGGCGAGGTGCGGATCGATACCCATGCTGTTCGGATCCATGAGTGTTCCCTTCCGAGGCGAGGATGACGCGAGGATACCGGCAACGAGTTGCAGAGACAACACAAATGCTCGAGTGCCGGCTTAGAGATCGCCGCGGTCGACATCCAGCGGAAAGATAGATTTGAGCACGATCACGAGCAGCCCCAGCACGTTCGCGGTGGCGGTGGCCAGCAAAGCGATCAGTACGGCATCGGAGAGTCTGCCGTGCTGCAGCTCTTCGCGAAGAATGATCCAGCCGACAAAGACCAGCCATCCCACCGTGAGCGCGAAAAGGCTGGGGACGAGCCAGCGGCGGAAAGCAAGAAACTGTGCCTTCCGTGCATCGTCGAATTGGTCGATCTCCGCGGTAGCCAACTCGCCCGACAGGGCTACGCTCGCAACGTGCGGTGCGAGTGCCGAGGCGCTGATGTCGGAAATTGTCTCCGGATCGGGGCCTGGTGGTGTGGCGCTCATGCAGCCACCGGCTTGAGGACGGACTTGAACCAGGCCGCGATCTCCGGATCCGGAATGGGCACGTATCGCTTGCCGGAGTTCTCGCTCCAGGTCTGCGCCCAGGGTGTGCCGTCCGCGTGCGTCATCATGGAAAGCTGGATCGCGGAGTAGCCGCCGTACTGCTCGAGGATGCGCCGGAGGATGCGGTCGGCGTACTCCGCATCCGGGTCGCTCCCGGGCATTGAGTAACGCCGCAGCGCCAGCTTTCCGCCATCGATCGCGAAGTAGCGCGCCGGCTCCGTGATCGGCTGCGCACCAAACTGCCGGAAGGCGCGGTACACATCCGGCAATACAGGCCCGTATTGCCAGGCTTCGACGGAACGATCAAGAAGTGGACGGCCGGTCAGCGCCAGATGCCATCCGTGCGCGTAGTAGATGAGCTTCTGCACCTTCATCGGATCGAGCGCGAGCTGGCGTTCGCGGGCAAGTTCAAGCAGGCGATTGGCAACAGCGCGAGGATCAAAGGGCATGGCGGGGAGATCCCTTTCTACGCAATCGTTTGAAGAAGTATAGAGCGGCCAAGCGATCCAACGCGCTAGAACGCGGGCAGGTCCGGAGCTTGGTTGCCAACCAGGTCGCGCCGCTCATAAACGAGATAGTCCTCGAGCGGACCCATGGCCAGGATTCGCTGCAGCAGCTGCGATGGGTGATATGCGGAGGGAACGTAATGGGCGCGCCGGATGAGCTGGTAATGCGCGGCGAACCACCGCTGCTGCTCCGGAGTAAGCGTGTAGTTCTCGAAGGTGCGGTAGTGGTCGAAGCCCTGCCGCTGCACGATGTAGTCAGGGCGCACTGCGGCCACATAGTTGAACCACCACGCGACAGGGTCCTGCTTCATAAAATCAGTGATGCGGCTGGAGACGAGGCCCACTTCGTCATCCGTGCGCAGACCGGAAAAATAAGGAATCAATCCTGCCGGTTCAAGGAAGAGCGTTCCCTGGCCATGGCTGACGCTGGCGAGATAGCGGCCGACGTCCGCGCGATAGTGGTAGTCCTCGGTGGAAGCGGCGAGCGCCTTGGTCCATTGCATGAATATCAGCCCGATCCAAATTAGGGCGAGGAGCGCGGCTCCCACCATCGGAAAGCGAAGCCTCATGACGACGCGAACCACAACCGCGATGGTGACTGCAATGGCTAGCCAATTCGCGGGAAAGAGATACCAGGCGAAGACGACGCCGCCGTAGGCATAGGCGAGCGGAATGACGATGCTGGCAGCAGCGAGCATACCGAGGACAACGCGTTCCCGCCGCGAGCGCGCGAAGCGGAACGCAAGAACGAATGCAGCGGCCACGAGGATCAGCACGATCGGGCTGAGCCTTACCAGATACGTGGAGGGCGTCGGCAACAGGAAGGACTGTCCGAGAAAGAGATCGCGGACGCGGGAGGCGACTGCGGTCAGCGAATGGCTGGGGTGGTAGGCGATCTCCTTGGCGCGCGCGGTTGCGGGCAGAAAATGGCCGGTGGTGATGCGAGTCCCCAGCAGGAAGAGGCAGCAACCGACGGCGTGCGCCAGCGTGCCGCGCAGCGCGGCGCGCCGGTCGACGAAGAACATGGCGGCGCAGAAGAGAAGTCCATAGGCGACGGCATCGGGCCGTACGAGCGGCAACAGCAGCACACTGACGGCGAAGAGCTTCCCGTGGCTGCCGCGCGCGAGAGCGAAAAGAGCGGCGCCAAGCACGAGGGCGAGCAGCGACGTCTCCATGCCGGTGTAGCTCATCAGCAGGGCAATGGGCCAGCAGGCGGTGAGCAGCCATACCGCGCGCTGCTCCCGGATGTTGCTACAGAGCGCGGCAGCAATGAGATAGCAAGCAGCCGCGATGCACAGTATTCCGAAAATCTGTACGCCCAGGACCATGAACCGGTGCGACACCAGATCGATGGCGGCAACGATGAGCGGATAGAGCAGGCTGGTAGTGCCAGGAAAGTGCTGGTGGAGGTTGAAGGAGAAATCACCGTTTTCGGCAAGATGCCGTGCGGAGCGAAAGGTGATGTATGCGTCCTCCTGCAGCGGATGGATGAGCAGGAAGGGAATGCGGATAATCGCGATGATGACCAGGATCAGCCATGCCGTCCATGTGCCGGTGTTCGAGCGGGCGATTTCCCCGGCTTGCTGTGAGCCTGGACGGCTGGAGACTGGCGAGTGCACTTCGGATGACGAACTCATGCGAATAGATTTCGACCCCGGTCGGTTTTCACTTGCAGCGGGCGTGAGCAGGCCGACCTGATCGAGTATAGAGCCAGGAATCGCCAGCGGCGGTCATGCTGGACATCACGCGGGACTGGGCAGCTTGTGCTGCCCATCCTGATTTCCATGCTGCGCTTTTAACTCGCGCAGCAGATCTTCAATCTGATCTTCGCGCTCCATGGCGGCAAATCGCTCTTCGAGCTCCGCTTCACTCAGCTCTCCTCGACCCAGATTTGTGCCTGTCAGATTTGTGCCTGCTTCGGAGACAAGCATTGCCTGCTGTGCCCGGCCGGCGGCAGACGCCTGATCAATGCGCCCCCGGACGCGCGAGATGGTGGCCGATGCGTTGGGCGCCGAGCCGTTGAGCTTCTGGCTGGCGCGGGCGCGGCGGTGCTCCACCGCGAGCAGCTCGCAGCGCGACTGCGTCTCCTGCAATCGCTGCTGCAGCCGGCTGAGCGCGGTGCGCAGCGTGTCGGTCTCGGTGCGCTGATCGCCGAGCTGCTGCGCGAAGCTCGCGGCCATCTGCTGGTGGCTGATCTGCTGGCGCAACGCGGCGCGTGCAAGGTCGTCCTGCTGGCGCGTGACGGCGAGAGCTGCCTTGCGCTGCCAGTTGCCAGCGGACTCCTCGTGCTCAGCCTGCTTTTTCTCGAGCAGATGCTGGTCGGCGAGGGCGATGGCGACCTGCGTCTTTACCTGCAAGAGCTGGTTCTCCATATCGAGAATGAGCTGGCGCAGCATCTTCTGCGGGTCTTCCGCGCGGTCGATCAGGTCGTTGAGATTGGCGCGGAGTAGAGTTGCAACTCTTTCAAGCAGTGCCATGACGTGACTCCTTT
>DATBCB010000183.1:0-9295 GCA_036270675.1 Acidobacteriaceae bacterium
TTCACCACGCGGCGCGCCACCTTGCGGCAGATGTTGCCGATTTCGCGCTCCAGGTTGCGCACGCCGGCCTCGCGCGTATAGCTCCGTATGATCTCGGTCAGCGCATCGTCGGAGAAGGAAATGTTTTGGTCGCTCAGTCCCGTGCCTTCGGTCTGCTTCTTCACCAGGTACTGCTTGGCGATCTCCAGCTTCTCGGCCTCGGTATACCCGTGCAGCCGCAAAACCTCCATGCGGTCTTGCAGCGGACCCGGAATGGTATGCAGCACATTCGCGGTCGCGACGAAGAGCACCTGCGACAGGTCGTACTCCACGTCGAGATAGTGGTCCTGGAAGTTCGAATTCTGCTCCGGGTCCAGTACTTCGAGCAGGGCAGAGGAGGGATCGCCGCGGAAGTCCGAGGCCATCTTGTCCACCTCGTCCAGCATGAAGACCGGATTCTTGGTGCCCGCCTTCTTCATAGACTGGATGATCTGTCCAGGCAGCGCGCCGATGTAGGTGCGCCGGTGGCCGCGAATCTCCGCTTCATCGCGCACCCCGCCCAGCGACATGCGCACAAACTTGCGCCCTGTGGCCTTGGCGATGGACATGCCGAGCGAGGTCTTGCCCACGCCCGGAGGCCCGACGAAGCAAAGGATGGAGCCCTTCGGATTCTTGACGAGCTGACGCACCGCGAGGAACTCGAGAATGCGCTCCTTGATTTTTTCGAGACCGTAGTGGTCCGTGTCCAAAACCTTCTCGGCGGTGTCGATGGAGCGGGTCTCCTTCGACTTCTTCTTCCACGGCACGGCCAGCAGCCAGTCCAGGTAATTGCGCGATACGGTGGACTCAGCCGACATAGGCGGCATCGCTTCGAGCTTCTTCAGCTCCTGCGTCGCCTTGTCCATCACGTCCTTGGGCATTCCGGCGGATTCGATCTTTTTCTTCAGATCGTCGAATTCGCTCTTTTCGCCGCGGCCCAGCTCCTTCTGGATGGCCTTAATTTTCTCGTTGAGGTAGTACTCCTTCTGTGCGCGCTCCATTTGCCGCTTCACCCGGCCCTGGATGGAGCGGTCCATGTTCAGCTTTTCGATCTCCATGTCCAACAGGTCGGCGATGCGCGCCAGCCGTTCCGTGGGATCGAACAAGTTGAGCAATTCCTGCTTCTCTTCGACCGAGAGCTGCAGATTGGCGGCAATGGTATCGGCCAGCTTGCCGGGCTCATCCATGCGCACTGCAGCCACGATGGATTCGTAATTCAGGCTCTGCTGCAGCTTCACGTACTGCTCAAACAGGCCGGTCACCTTCTGCATCAACTGCTCGGTCTGCGGCCCGGGAGGCGAAACGCGCGGGATGCGCACGGTGGCCACGAAGAACCCGTCGGAGTCGTTGATTTCCGTAGACTTGGCTCGCTCCAAACCTTCAACCAGTACTTTAATGTTTCCGTCCGGCATCTTCACGCTCTGCACGATATTGCCGATCGTGCCGACGGAATAGACGTCGTCCGCCTTGGGCTCGTCGATGCTCGCGTCGTGCTGCGTCGCCAGAAAGATGCGGCGGTCGCCGTTCAGTGCCTCTTCCAGTGCGCGGACGCTCGATTCGCGTCCCACAATGAACGGCGTCATCATGAAAGGGAAGATGACCATCTCGCGGATGGGCATCATCGGCAGTTTGCGCATCTCGCCGCGCTCTTTAGTCTCCCTGGGCTCTTTCGGGTCTTTACTGGTTCCCACTTCTGTCCTTCCGCTCACGATTGCCGGTGAGCATCGGCATCAAAAACCTGCGTCAAAAACGCGGTAAGCGAGACTGCCGGAATCGTGCGGGGCCGGCATGTGCTTCTCAGATGCGGCAACGCCTGTGGGAGGCTCACCTTCAGGCGAATTCGTGCAGGGACATCGTATGCTAACCGACAATGCGGGCAGTTGTATCGATCCCTTACAAAAAGGGTAAACCATTGCGTTCCGACGTGCACCTTTGGTCCGAACAAGCCGCCCTAAGTCATTGCCTTATTTTCAACATGACGAAAATGTCACCCACAGATCAAGTCCCCCACCCAAGCGCTGGGCTGAAGACGAGCAGTCGCAAAACAGAAAAGGCGCTGCTTTGGGCAGCGCCTTCTCTCTGAAGCCCCGCGGCTTAGCCGGCCTTCTCCAGCAACTGTTCGGAGAAGTCCCGCTTCGCGACCATTTCGGCCGTGATGTCCAGTTCTTTGATCTGCTTCTTGCTGGGCAGGTGGTACATCAGGTCCAGCATCAGCTCTTCGAGGATCATGCGCAGCCCGCGCGCGCCCACCTTGCGATGCAGCGCCTCGCGTGCCACGGCAATGGTGGCATCGTTGTTGAAGTTCAGCTTGACGCCTTCGTAGTCGAAGAGCTTCTGGTACTGCTTCAGGATGGCATTGCGCGGCTTGGTCAGGATCTCGACCAGCGCCGCCTCGTCCAGTTCATCCAGGATGCCGATGACGGGCAGCCGGCCGACAAACTCCGGGATCAACCCGAACTTGATCAGATCCTGCGGCTCGGCCTGACGCAGCAGCTCGGTGTCACGCTGCGCGGCGCTTGCGCTTTCCGCCTTGGCCTGCTTCTCCGTCAGCGCCTTGAAGCCCAGCGCCTTCTTGCCCACGCGCCTTCCGATCACCCGCTCCAGGCCGACGAAGGCACCGCCGCAGATGAACAGGATGTTGGTGGTATCGACCGGGGTGAACTCCTGGTGCGGATGCTTGCGTCCGCCCTGCGGAGGCACATTGGCTACCGTGCCTTCGAGAATCTTGAGCAGCGCCTGCTGCACGCCCTCGCCCGAGACATCGCGCGTGATCGACGGGTTCTCGTCCTTGCGGCCGATCTTGTCGATCTCGTCGATGTAGATGATGCCGGTCTGCGTGCGGGTCACGTCGCCGTCTGCGGCCTGCAGCAGCTTGAGGATGATGTTTTCCACATCCTCTCCCACGTAACCGGCTTCGGTCAGGGTGGTCGCATCCACGATGGCGAAGGGCACATCGAGCATCTTCGCCAGCGTGTGGGCCAGCAGCGTCTTGCCGCTGCCCGTAGGGCCTACCAGCAGGATGTTCGACTTCGACAGCTCGACATCGTTGCCGCGCGTGCGATTCATCTGCACCCGCTTGTAGTGGTTGTAGACCGCGACGGCGAGCTTCTTCTTGGTGGTCTCCTGGCCGATGACGTACTCATCCAGGAACGCCTTCACCTCCTGCGGCTTGGGCAGGTGGGCAGGCGCCGCTCCGGGCTGGGTCTCTGTCCGGTCGTCGTCCAGGATGGAGTTGCACACCGCGACGCACTCGTCGCAGATGTACGCACGCGGATAGTCGCTGGGGGAAGAGATCAGTTTGGCTACAGCGTCCTGCGATTTATGGCAGAACGAACAGCGGAGTGTCTCGTCGGAACCCGTGCGCGTTTTCATGGAGTCTGCTCCTTCTCGCCAAGGTCCTTGTCGGCCGCCTAGTTGCGCGGACGATCGATGATCTCGTCGATGATGCCGTATTCCTTCGCCTGTGGGGAGTTCATAATGAAGTCCCGCTCGACGTCCCGCTCAATACGCTCGAGCGATTGACCGGTGTGTTTGGACATCAGGTTGTTGGTGATCTCGCGGATCCGCAGGATCTCGCGAGCGTGGATGTCAATATCCGTTGCCTGACCGGAAAGTCCGCCCATCGACGGCTGGTGAATAAGGATACGCGAGTTGGGCAGTGCAAAGCGTTTTCCCGCAGTGCCGGACATCAGTAGAAATGCCCCCATCGACGCCGCCTGGCCGATACAGTAGGTCACCACATCGTTCTTGATGAACTGCATGGTGTCATAGATGGCCAGACCTGCCGTAATCGAGCCGCCTGGCGAGTTGATGTAAAGCTGCAGGTCCTTCTCCGGGTCTTCGCCAGAGAGAAAGAGCATCTGCGCGATGACCAGGTTGGCGATCTGATCGTCAATCGGCGTCCCCAAAAAAATGATGTTGTCGCGCAGCAGACGGCTGTAGATGTCGTAGGCGCGTTCGCCCCGGCTCGTCTGCTCGATGACCATCGGTACAAGTGCCATGCTCTTCTCTGTGCTCCTCGCCCGCCGGTGCTTGCTCCGGCTGGCTGGTTCTCCTGCGTCCGCTCAACAGAACTACAACTAGAGTCTTTCGTACAAGAGCTTCGCAGTCTTGTCCCGTCGAATTTGTTCCCGGATTCTAGCGATCGACCCATCCTGCGTCAATCGCCCGGTCAGGGTATCCAGTGGTTCACGTAACTGTAGCGAGAGCAACTCCAGCTCCTGCTTCACTTCTTCGTCCGAGACACCGATCTTTTCCGCGTCCGCGATGTGGTCGAGGATGAGCAGCGACTTCACTTCGCTGGTAGCCGAGTCGCGCTGCGCCGCACGCAACCGCTGGAAGTCCAGCCGCTTCATGTCCTCTTCGCGCATGCCCTGCGCAGCAAGGGAGCGCAGCCCGCGATCCAGCCGGGTGTCGATCTGCTGCTGAACCATCGATTCCGGCACGGGGAACTGGAAGCGCTCGCTCAGCGCGGTCAGCAACCGGTCGCGCGTTTCGGTCTCGGTGCGGCGGTCCTTTTCTGACTGCAGGTTCTCGCGGAACCTGGTGGTGAAGTCCTCGTAGCTTGAATAGTCTCCTAGCTCTTTTGCAAAGTCGTCGTTTAACTCTGGCTGCAACTTCCGCTTGATGCCCTTGACGGTAACGTCGTAGGCGACCGTCTTGCCGGCCAGGCGCTTTTCACCGAAGTCTTCCGGATAGCTCACCTCGAACTTCAGCTCCTGTCCGACGGTGGCGCCGCGCAGGGCCTCGGTGAATGCCTGCAGGGTATTCGATCCGTTAACCTCGAGGATTACGTCTTCGCCCGTCAGGGGCGCGCTCTCATTCGTGTTCTCGCCTTCCGGCTGTTGGACACTGCCGGTAAAGGCGATCTGGGCCCAGTCGCCATCCACCAGGGGGCGCTCCTCTTCCACCGGCTCCATGGTGGATCGCGAGTCGCGCACGCGATCGACCTCGGCTGCAAATTCCTCGTCCGTAAAGGCCGCGCTGGGCTTTTCGACCTTCACGTCCTGGTAGCCCTCGACCGAGAACTCCGGCATGACCTCGAAGCTGGCCCTGAACCAGAGCGGCTGATCGTCTTCCATCTTCATGTCGACGACCTGCGGCTGCGAGACGAGCTTGTAGTTGCCTTCGGTGATCGCGCGCTGGAAGTGCTGCGGCATCACCGCCTCGAGCACCTCCTGACGGATGCCCTCGGTGAAGCGCCCGCGGATCAGCGACTCTGGAACCTTGCCGGCACGGAAGCCGGGGATACGCGCCTGTTTCTGGTAGCGCTTCACAGTGGAGCGCATGGCGCGGGAGACTTCATCGGCCGGAATCGTGACCTCAACCGTTCGCGTGACCTCGGGATTGAAGGTGGGCCCCTGCTGGGGGGTGTGATCGTGGCCCGTATCTCCGTGCTCACCGTGTTCGTGCTCGGCGGCCGCCCCAGGTTGGGCTGCGGAGGTGTTCTCGGGGGTGGTGGAGGTCTCGACTGTGTCTGGGGTGCTCAAGGTAGCGCTCAAGTGTGCCTTCCGTGAATGTCTGCGCCTGCAATTTGATGGGACGGGGAGCCTGGTGGACGCAGTTGCGTGTCAGGCGAGGTGTAGGCAGGCGCCTGATGCAATGGTAAGAGGCTTTGGGGAGGGGGTCAAACCGCCGAGGCGCGCGTCGGGCAACCGTAACGGCATTGCTGGCAACCTATGGCTGGCTAGACAGCTGGACGAAACGCTGCATTCTGACTGGCGGTGCGTTCCGAAGCGAGCGGCGCACGAACACGGCCGATGAAGCGCGGATCGGAAGCTCCGCAGGCCAGGAAGTTGGCGCGTGCGGCAGTCAGGCTCAGCGTGCCGTTCGGCCCGCCACGCACCACATCCGCATCTACCTCGTCCTGTCCATCGTCCTGCCACCAGCAGACGGGGCACAGGTCAAACACTCCCGGAGCCGTGAGCGTCCGGCTTCCACAGCACAGGCAACGCACATTGGTGATCTGCATACACGTTTAAGACGACATAGATTTAACAGAGTTGCAGAAAATTGGCGTGAAGATCATGTGACCTCCGTCACGGGCGCGATTCCAAAATGGAAAAGCGCCGCCCAAAGTAAGGTGCGGCGCTTTGCGGCGATTTTGTCACTTGGCTGCTGGCGGTGTGAACAGCTCCAGTCTTACCTTCCAGGTTACGGACGCGCCCGGCTTCAGCGTCACCATTCCCGTATCCATGCCGTGCCACTCTTTGCCGAATGGGTCGCTGAAGTTGAACTGCTCTTCAATCGCGGTGAAGTTCTTGCCGGGATCTGTGGGTGCGTAGACCTGTACCGTCTTGATCTCCGACGACTCGCCCAGCACGTGCATGCCGTAGTTGGAAGCAGGATCGGTCAGCCGCACATCAACCGCGCCATCGGTGCGGGTCAGCTTCGAAAAGTTGTCGTCGAGGAAGTCGCCATTGAGCGGCTTGCCGTCGGGCGCATTGAAGTCATATTTCGTGCCCTTCACCGGCTTCAGCTTGCCGGTGGGGAAGACGTCGTCATAGTTATTGACTAGGGCCATCTCGGCGGCGGGCACATGCAGCCGCACCTGGGTGCGGTCGCCGCTCGGGATCGCGAAGTAGGGATGCCAGCCGATTGCCATCGGCTCGTCCTGGTCCCCCACATTCTTCGCCGTGATGGTCGCAGTGACGTCCTTGCCCGCGAGCTCGATGGTGAAATCGAGGTCGGTCTTGGACAACCAGTGACCGCCGAAATCGCCGGCGTGAATCGTGCCGGTCACGGTCTGCCCGTCGGCGGAGTCGGCGACCTTCACGTCATCCGTCTTCGATAGAAGAATTAACCCGTGGATCGAATGCAGCTCGGCTCCGGGCTTCTTGCCGGAGAAGTTTGCGGGAAGGGTCAGGGTCTTGCCATGCCATGACGTGGTGATGCTCTGCTTGTCGTCGGAGAGCTTGCCGCGGATGCGGTTCGGATACGGCACCAGGAATGCGCCGCCGAAGGAGAAGGATACGTTGCCGAACTTGTCGGCGCCCGTACCGGTGAGCTTGCTCTTGGATTCATCCAGTGAAGGTGCGAAGAAGATGTTCGTAGTGCCTTTGCCCGGAAGGTTCGCGGTGATCTGGAAGAGATTCATACCGCGCCCCGGAATCACCGTCGCCGAGAGGAACTCCGGCGCCGCGCCATTCTGCGTGGCCTTGCGTTGCAGTGTGACGACGTCTTCTCCATTAATCTGCGGCGTCGCGGGCGGCACATTCTTTGGATTGACCGATTCAGGCGGCGCGGAGGATTTGCAGCCTCCGGTAAGCAACAGAGTGGCGGCGAGCAGCAGGGCGGGTGACGCGTATTTTGACGCGAACCTTCTGTTCACAACAGGTCGAGCGGAAACTGGCATTGGATTCTTTCCTCGAATGGGGAAGCGTTTGCATCGCAACGGCCAGGCCGCCGGAAGCGCACTCATTCTACCCCGGAGCTGTTCAACACCGAGGCAGCGCGCTCGCGAAACCTGCGAGCCACTCCGCCTGCTCCGGTGTATCCGGTACTCGCAACCCGCGCCCATTCGAGATGAGACGAAAGGCATGCTCCGGCGAAATTCCCTCCACGCACAGAACCGCAGCCAGCAGAAGCGAGGAGCGGCCAATCCCGGCGCAACAATGCGCGCCGATATTTTTGCCGTGCCGGCGCTCGGTGGCCAGTGCCTCTGCCAGCGCATGCAGCTCGCGGTGGGCTGTGGGCACACTGTGGTCGGGAATTGGAAACGAGCGGAACTCGATCCCCACCCTATCGCAAAGCGCCTGCTCGCGCTCGAGCCCCAGCTCAGCCGCCTCCGCGCTGGTCAGCAGCGAAACCAGGATGTCAATGCCGCTGTGGCGAATCGCATCCAGGTCGTCCGCGAGCCACTCGTTTCCGCGCGGGCGCGGCACAATGGCGAGGCGACCGTTGGCCCCTGGATTGACCCAGAAGATTGTCATGCTACCTTCCATCCCCGGTGAAAACCTCGACTGCGGGCTGCAACCCGGTCGAGGGAATACAGGAAAGACTTATCCAGCGCTGCGGATGTCACCCATTCGCAGCGCTTTAGCGTATGTCAACGTATGTTCCGGGGTCTCTTCCCCGGCTTGCCTCGTGCACTACGGCAGATCTTCGCGCAAAGTTCCGTTGCAAATTTCAGTAGCCCTGACTACAGAATTCTACGGTTCATTCGCCCCTGGCTATGCGATGTGGGGCCGCTGACGGTCCCCCGGGCAGTCTGAAGTGTGGACTGTCCCTGCGGCCGCGGCCCTATAAGGCGTAGCCTCATATAAGCATCCATCCAGTATCCATCCATGCCACCTGAGCCGTCCACGCCTACTGCATTCGAAGCACTCAACCAGCGCATCGTCCTCTGCGACCGCTGCCCGCGCCTCCGCACCTATTGCGCTGAGGTTGCTCAGAAGCGCCGGCGCGCCTATCGCGACGAAACCTACTGGGGACGGCCGGTGCCCAGCTTCGGTGACCCAGCCGCGCGGATCCTGATCCTCGGGCTCGCGCCGGGCGCCCATGGCTCCAACCGTACCGGCCGGCCCTTCACCGGCGATGGCTCGGGCGACTTTCTCTATCCCGTGCTGTACGAGGCAGGATTCGCCTCCCAACCTGGCGCGCGCAGTCGCGACGACGGCATGCAGTTGCGCGATGTGATGATCACCTCCGTCGGCCGCTGCGCGCCGCCCGGCAACAAGCCCGCGCCTGCCGAGCTGGCGAACTGCGCAAGCTGGCTGGATGAGGAGATCGCCCTGCTCACGCGCCTTCGGGTGGTGGTCTCGCTCGGTCACATCGCTTGGAACGGCTACCTTGCCCATCTGCGGCGCAAGGGCCACGCAGTGAGGTTGAGCAACCATCCTTTTCGCCACCGTGCCGAGTACGATATGCCGGACGGCGTCACGCTCCTGGGCAGCTATCATCCCTCACTGCAAAACACCAACACCGGCCGGCTGACGCGAGAGATGTTTCTGGATGTCTTCGCCCGTGCGCGGCAGCTCGCGTCTGCAGCCCGTGAAGAAGCGCGCCGGCCCCTGGAGAAAAAGGTGCGTGTATGATCGCCACGCTCTGGCTCGCGCCGCTGTTGCTCGTCGTTGTCGCATTCCCGCGCTGGCCGTACAGCCGCCAGTGGGGATACCTGCCTTCGGGCGGGCTGGTTCTGGTGGCATTGCTGGTGCTATGCATGCACCTCAACTACATGATCTGACCCCTAGCGTCTTCAGGGCCGAGGCGGAGCCACCGCCTGCCAGTGGAAGCCGCTGCAGAAGAAGAGCCGCGCCGGCTGATTGGCAGGTCGTGA
>DATBCB010000184.1:0-3601 GCA_036270675.1 Acidobacteriaceae bacterium
GACCGAATATCCAGAAAAAATGCGCCCATATCAGCGCCGAACCGCCGGCCTGGGTGTCGAAGAAGTGTCCACCCAGATAGCGGTCGATCGTCAGCATGATCTGCGCCGCCGTAAGCGGGCTTACGGCCAGGATTACCAGCCCGGACATGACAACATAGAGCCACGGCAGCAGCGGCATACGAAACAGCGTCATGCCCTTGCATCGCATGCAGAACGCCGTAGCGATGAAGTTGATCGCAACGCCGATCGAGCCGAAGCCCGACACGATCAGCGAAAGCGCCCAATAATCGGTGGAGTGGCCGCGCGAGAAGGCGCGTGCTGTCAATGGCGAGTAAGCCCACCACCCCACGTCCGGCGCACTGCCTGCGCCTTGCAGTCCCACCCCGCCGATAAAGCTGTAGTAGAGCAGCAGGCCACCAAAGGCCGACATCCAGAAGCTGAAGGCATTCAGGCGCGGAAAGGCCATATCGCGCGCGCCCAGCATGAGAGGGACGAGGTAGTTTCCGAAACCAAAGACGAGCGGCATAGCCACGAAGAAGATCATCGTGGTGCCGTGCATGGTAAACATGCGGTTGAAGGTTTCCGCGCTGACGAAGTGGTTGTCCGGGTAGAAGAGCTGGATGCGGATGATCATCGCTTCGATTCCCCCCACCACCAGGAAGAAAAGCGCGTACAGCACATACATGATGCCCAGCTTCTTGTGATCGACGGTGACCACCCAGCTGTGCAACACCTCCAGCCATGTCTGGTCCTCAGGGCGTACCACATCGATAGCGCCGCCCAGACCACCCGGTACCGGTATGCTGCCCTCTGCCATCTGCGCCCCCGCTCAGTTCAGACTGCTATTGCAAAGTGTTCAAGTAGGCTGTGATCTCGCGCACCTGGTCCGGTGTCAGGTGCATCGAAGGCATCAGTGAGCCCTGCTTGATCTGGTCCGGATCTGTAATCCAACGCTCAAGATTCTCTGTCGTATTGTCCGCCGCGCCGGAGGCGATCGTCTTCCGGCTCGCCAGGTGTGTCAGGTCCGGCCCGAACTGACCATGGGCCGCTGTGCCCGCAATTGCATGGCAGTTCATGCATGCTTGCGATTCAAACTCTCGCCGTCCCGCTCGAACCGCTGGATCCTGCACGCCCGGCTGCTGTTCGCGCTTCACCCACGCGGCAAATTGATCCGGGGTATCGACATACACGCGCAGCAGCATCTTGGCGTGCTGCACACCGCAGAATTGCGCGCACTGTCCTACGTAAAGACCTGGCGTATGCGGGTCCGTCCACAGCTCATTGATCCGGTTCGGCAACACGTCCATCTTGCCGGCAAGCCGGGGAACCCAGAAGCTGTGGATCACATCCGCGGAGGTGAGATTCATATAGGTGGGGCGGGAAGTAGCGGTATCACTGACCGGAATGTGCAACTCGTTCGCCGTTGTGATGTGCAGCGCCGGATAGCGGAACTCCCACCAGTACTGGTGTCCGATCACAGTCACTTCGAGCGCGGCTGGCGGTTTCGGAGCGTCCTGGATGGCGAAGATCATGCGCGCTGTGGCCAGAAACAACACCACCACAATCAGGACAGGAATGATGGTCCAGGAAAGCTCGATCTGGTTGCTGCCAAAGATCTGCGGCGGCTCGCTGCCATCGTCATATGGTCGCTGCCGGAAACGTACCGCAGCATAAAAGATCAGCCCCCCGACCACGACAAAGATGCCGCCAGTGATCGCCAGGACGAACATCGAGAGATCGAAGATCGATTGTGCTGGCGTCGATGCCGGCGAAAAAATGCTCGTGTTGCTGCTGAGCGCGAAGGCGTGTCGCACACCAGCCTCGGCGAGCACCACCGCTGCAGTCAGCATGCGGCGCGGGCAACTGAGAGCGCATTGCCTTGCACACGCACCCGAACGAGCCATACCTTCAGCATAGCGCACTCTCCCGCCATGGCTATCTCGAATCTCACCGACGCATCGCGCTCTACCCCATCGCCTGCGCACAATCGCGCTCGATGGAGCATCGCCTTCCTGCTCGGGCTGGGTGTGCTGATCAATTTCTTTGACCGCGTTAACTTGTCGGTCGCCCACGACGCAATGCGCAGTACGTTTCATATCGATGAAATTGCCTTCGGCTATCTTGCCGGCGCATACAACTGGACCTACGCCGTCTGCCAGTTGCCCATCGGTGCGCTGCTCGATGCGGTGGGGGTCGCGATCGTGGGCCGCATCGGCGCGCTCCTTTGGAGTCTCGCCACACTCGCCGCTGCTGTCTCGCCCACCTACGGAACGCTCTTCGCCTCACGCATGCTGCTCGGCATTGGCGAGTCGCCGATCTTCCCCGCGAATGCCAAAGCCATCGGCCTGTGGTTTCCGCCCGCGGAGCGCGGCCTCCCCACGGCTATGTTCGACGCCGCCGCAAAGCTCTCCACGGCCATTGGCGTCCCTCTCATTGGCATATTGCTGTTGCACGTCGGCTGGCGGCTCGCCTTTGCCGCCACCGCGCTTGCCAGCCTACTCTATTTCGTCCTCTTCTACTTCGTTTATCGCGATCCACCGCCCGGTCAGCTCTACGGCGACACCGCCGCGTCGGGGCACGCCGCCGTGCCCTTCACCTACCTGCTGCGCCAGCCCAAGGTCTACGGCCTCTTCATCGGCTACGGCGCGTACAACTACGTCTTCTATCTCCTGCTCACCTGGCTGCCGACCTATCTCGCCGTCACCCTGCACATCAATCTCATGCACTCCTTCCTCTACACCGGCGTGCCCTGGCTCATCGCCACCGCCACAGACCTCATCGGAGGGGGCTGGCTGGTGGACGCGCTCATGCGCCGCGGCTTCTCGTCCACCGTCGTGCGTCAGGCCATCCTCATCGCCGGCATGCTGCTGGGCATGGGATTGCTCGGCGCCGTGCACTCCACCACGCCCGGCACCGCGCTCTTCTGGATCAGCGTCTCCATTGGCGGACTGGCGGCGGCCGCGCCCGTCAGTTGGTCACTGCCCGCGCTCGTCGCCCCGCCCGGAGCCGTGGGCCGCGTCGCCGGTATCATGAATCTCTCCAGCCAGCTCTCCGCCATCGCCGCGCCTGTCGTCACCGGCTATCTCTACGGCCACACCCACTCCTTCGCGATCGCGTTCAGCGTTCCCGTCATCTATCTGCTCGCCGGCATCGTCGGATACATCTTCCTGCTCGGTCGCATCGAGCCCATCCCCGCGCCTGCTCAGCCCTGACTCCCGCCCGGCCCAAAGCCGGATTCGCGGCTGTATCCTTAAGTCCCAAAGTCCATGCCTCTGTTCGATCTCGGTTTGCCCGGTCAATGATGCGTCTACGCCGCAGCGCCGCCCGCCTGCGCGCGTTGGCCGCGCTCCTGGCGCTGATGTCTCTGGCCTTCAGCGCGCCATCGCTACGGGCCCTCGATCCTCGACAGCCACTTCGCCAATTCGGACAGCAGCTCTGGCAGACCGACAACGGCCTGCCCCAGAACACCGTCCACGCCATCCGCCAGACGCAGGACGGCTATCTCTGGCTCGCCACCGACGGCGGCCTCGTCCGCTTCGATGGCATCGACTTCACCCTCTTCGACAGACGCTCCACGCCGGAGCTGCGCAGCAACCTGATC
>DATBCB010000185.1:0-15457 GCA_036270675.1 Acidobacteriaceae bacterium
GTCCTGGATCTCGAGAAAGAAGTTGCCTTTGCCGAAGATGTCCTGGTATCCCGAGGCGACGTCGCGCGCGGCCTCGTACTTCCCTGCCATCAGGTTCTCGCAGAACTCGCCCGCCAGGCATCCGGAGAATCCGATCAGGCCCTTCGCATGCTCCGCGAGATAGCGCTTCGAGATGCGCGGCTTACGATAGAAGCCGTGCAGCGAAGCCTCCGAGGTGATGCGCACCAGGTTGCGGTAGCCTTCTTCGTTCTCCGCCAGCACCAGGAGGTGGTTGTAGTCATCGCCCTGCGGATCGGCGCGATGGTCTTCCTTCTTGCACACATAGAGTTCGCAACCCAGAATGGGCTTGATGCCCTTGGCCTTGGCCGCGTCGAAGAAGTGCACGGCACCATAGATGTTGCCGTGATCGGTGATCGCAACTGCCTTCTGCCCGATCGAATCGACATGCGCGACCAGCTTCTCCACGTCGCAGGCGCCATCCAGCAGCGAGTAGTCCGTATGCAGATGAAGGTGGGTAAACTCAGCCATACTCTCTCTTCATTTTAGTTGTGGTCCATCCACGCAGAAGAGTCAGTGGAGCTGTGCGTCACGCGTGACCCGCTGAGGAAATCACGTCACAAACGAAGAAAGAGGCGAGCATCGCCCGCCTCCATCGATAAACCGCATTTGCAATAGCGTCAGCGATTCTTTTTCGTTGCCGCTTTCTTTGCCGGAGCTTTCTTGGGAGCAGCTTTCTTTGCCGCGGGCTTCTTTGCGGGCGCCGCTTTCTTTACCGCCTTCGCCTTCACAGCGGGCTTCTTTCGAGCAACCTTCTTCGCTGCGGATTTGACGACTGCTTTCTTCGCGGGAGCAGCTTTCTTTGCTGGTGCAACGGCCTTCTTGGCCTCAGGCTTGGCCGCCTTCACAGGAGCTTTCGCAGCCGCCTTCGCCGGCACGGCTTTGGCAGGAGTAGCTTTCGCCGGAGCAGCCTTCTGTGGCGCTGTCGCTTCCGCCGTCTTCGCCGGAGCAGCCGCCTTGCCCTTCACCGCAACCTCAGCCGCTGGCTGAGCCCCACCGGCAGCCGGTGCCGCAGCCTCTTCCTTCTTCGCCGGCTTCTTCTTCGCCGCACGCGGCTTGCGCAGATTGACCGGCGGAGGCGGTGCAGGCGGCGAATAGGGCTCCAGGAACGCCCGCAGGGCAGCCTCGTCATTCAGCTTGTTGTCCATGGTCTGGAAGAACAACTCCTCGAGCAGCTCCGGGTAGCGCTCGATCTCGGGCGTGATGCGCATCTCCAGCATCAGCGCCGTGGGCACCTTCTGCCGCGCTTCCGGCCAGACGGTGAAGAAGTTCTTGTACTTGTTCTGGATAGCGGCGCCCTTGCCGGTCAGTCCCAGCCACAGCACCGGTTCCGCAGGGGAACGCGTCAGCAGCTTCCAGGTCGCGGATGGCGCGCTCGCTTCCTTCGCCGTCAGCTTCGCCGCGAATGCCTCCGCGTCCTTGTCCAGCCGCTCCCATTCCTTCACGAATCCAGGCCGCACAAACAGCTTCTTCAGCCCCGCAATGTCCTTGGGCTGCATCCGCGCCGTCAGCAGCTCCATGGCCGCGGTAGAGATGTCCGGGTAGATCCCTTCGATCTGCAGCCGGGTCTGCAGCTCGTGGAGCTGTGCCAGCCCCTGCGCGTCCGCCTTGTTCACCGTCCACGCCGGGTAAAGCTGCTTCATCCAGCCCTGCTGATCCAAGGTCCCCAGCATCTCCAGCGGGCTCTCCTCGTGACCGATCTCCTCCAGTTCATAGCCGCGCTGGTAGTTGGAGATCGCCGAAAAGACGCCTTCTTCCATGGCGTTGTCGAACCGCTGTTTGGTCCGTTCATCCATCATCCAGCCCAGCCGGGTGCCCAGGCGGACGGCACGAAGGAGCCGGATGGGGTCCTCGAGAAAGCCGTAGTTGCTCACCAGCCGCAGCGTCCGCATCTCGATGTCTGCGACCCCGTTGGTCGGGTCCATGAGCAGGCCGTAGGAGCCCTCATTCAGCGAGATAGCCATCGCGTTCACCGTAAAGTCACGGCGGCGCAGGTCTTCCAGGATGTTCGTCCACTCGTAGGTAGGGTGAGCGGGCTTGGCGAAGGTTTCCTTGCGCGCGCTCGACACTTCCAGCCTTACTCCGCCGGGATACCGTAGAAAGAGGGTCTGTGACGGGGCATACGATCCCCAGTAGACAAAGCCAACTTCCTCCAGCTTCTCCCGCAGGTTAAGGGCATTTCCCTGAACCGTTACATCAAAGTCCCGGACAGGATGGCCGCTTGTAAGATCGCGGACTGCTCCTCCGGTCAAAAAGCTGGTCATGCCCTCGTTACGGGCGGCGTCGCGGACCAAGCTCAGGGCACTGCGCTGCGCCGGAGACAGACGGCGCTCCAGCAGGTAAACGTAATCGGGCATGTTTCGTGCCTTGAGCCGCCGCCACGACTTGGCCGGCCAGCTCTATATCGCTCTTTCTGCGAGACTTATCGCCTTTGCGCGCTACTGCTTTAGGACTAACGGTATCATAGTGTGACTATCTTGGCTACCATTCTGCACAGTTTTCGCTGCAGCTGGCAGCAGGGTATGAGACAATCCCGCGAGCCTTTGGCTCACCCGCTTAGTTATGGCCAGCACTCAGAAAAAAGCCGTCCTCCGCATGCACGATGGAAACTGGCTGGCCGGTTATCTGCCCGCCGCCGGTTTCATCCGCCGCGGTGCACCCGCAGGTGCCGTTCCGGATGCGCTGGAGCTGCTGGACCTCTCTGCCCGCCGCCAGTTGATCCCCCTGGCCACGCTCAAGTGGGCCTGTTTCGTCCGCGACTTCAACTCCGGCGAGCCCGCCAATCCAGAGCGCCTGCTGCGTACCACCTTCTCCAGCCGCCCTCGGCTCACCGGCGTCTGGCTGCGCATGACCCTCAAGGACGAAACCGTGCTCGAAGGTATGGCAGCCAACGACCTAACGCTGCTCGATCCGGCCGGGCTCCTCATCACTCCGCCCGACACGCGCTCGAACACCCAGCGCATCTTCCTGCCCCGCTCCGGCATCACGGAGCTCACCATCGTGTCGGTCATCGGCACAAGCTCCGCCGCAGCGCCCAAGCGCAAACCGCCAGCTCCCGACCGCGGGCAAGCCGATCTCTTCCCTGCCGCGACGCCACGAGCACTCTAAGCCGCCTCACGCCCGGTCACCCGCCCCAGCTTGCGAGAACGACCAAAGGGAGCGAGCCCAGTGTCACGCGCCGCCGGCGCTTGTGCCCGGACGGCCAGTCCCCGGTAGTATGCGGGATATGAAGCTTCGCGACCTTGCTGCGCATCTCGGCGCCACTCTCCATGGCGATGGCGACACTGAGATCACCGGCGCGGCAGGCATCGAAGAAGCGGCCGCCGGCCAGATCACCTTCGTCTCCAACCCGCGGTATGCCGCCGCTGCCCGCACCACGCAGGCGAGCGCGGTGCTGGTCGCGCCGGATTTCCCGGAGATCGACGCAGCCACTCTCCGGCTGGCCAATCCCTATCTCGCCTTCGCGCAGGCCATCGCGCTGCTGCACCCCTCGCCAGTCTTCCCTGCCGGGATCCATCCCACCGCCGTCATCGACCCCAGCGCCACCATCGGACCCGGCGCGCACATCGGCGCGTATACCGTGGTGGGTGAGGGCGTCCGGATCGGCGAGCGGGCTGTCCTGCTCCCACATGTCGTCCTCTACCCGGGAGTCGCAGCGGGCCACGACTTCTTCGCCCATGCCCATGCCGTCGTCCGCGAGCGCTGTGTGCTCGGCGACCGCGTGATTCTCCAGAACGGGGTCGTGGTCGGCGGAGACGGCTTTGGCTTCGCCAAGCGCGACGACGGCTCCTGGCACAAGATTCCGCAGTCCGGGCCGGTGCGCATCGGCAGTGACGTCGAGATCCAGGCCAATGCCTGCATCGATCGCGCCAGCGTCGGCGCAACCGTCATCGCAGACGGCGCAAAGATCGACAACCTGGTGCAGGTGGGCCACGGATCGAGTGTGGGCGAGAACACGCTGCTCTGCGCGCAGGTGGGGCTTGCGGGATCGACCGAGGTGGGCCGCAACGTGGTGCTCGCCGGCCAGGTTGGTGTCGCCGGCCACTGCCGCATCGGCGATGGCGTGGTGGCCACGGCACAGTCCGGTATCCCGAACGATGTCGCTGCCGGTAAAATCGTTAGTGGCTATCCCGCGATCGACAATCGTCAGTGGCTTCGCGCGTCTGCCCTGTTTCAAAGGCTCCCCGAGTTGATCAAGCGATTTCCGCGGAAACCTGCTGAAAAATAAAGGATTTCAATGTGAAGACCCGGCAGCGTTCCGGGGAATCCACGCATCGTAAGGCTTAAATGTCCGACATCGAGGAAATCAAGCCCTCTGGCACGGTGGCTGAGGCCGTGCAGGAACAGCCGGTTCGCGTCCTGCTGCTGGACGATCATCCGGAAAACCTGCTGCTGCGCTCGACCATCCTGCGCAAGCACGGCTACGTAGCAGAGACCGCCGACTCGGTCGAGGAAGCGGAGAAGCTGCTCGACCGCATCGACATCGCCGTTTTGGACTATCACCTCGGCCATGGGCGCTTCGGAACCGATGTCGCTGCGGAGCTGCGCGAGCGTCGTCCCGAGGTCCCAATCATCATCCTCTCCGCCACCCTCGAGCGACGCTTCGGCGGGGTCGAGGACATGCACCTGCTCAAGGGCTACAGTTCCATCGACGATCTGGTCACGGCGCTGCGTGGGTTCGAGGCCAAGCGCCGCGGTAAGCCGGTGGTGGTCGATGCGCGCGACTTCTTCTACTCCCGCATCAACATGGCAATGGGCGACGACGTGGTGCTCGAGATCCTGGACGGCAACGGCAACTGGCAATATGTGAACGACACCTGCGCCCGTCTGCTGGAGCGGCCGCGTGACTGGTTTCCCGGCAAGAATATGTTCGTCGAGATGCCGGAGCTCGCACCGGACTGGCGCGATATTCTGCGCACCGTCGCGGTGCAGCGCGAAACCTACATCGACCGCACATATCGTGGGCTTCTCAACCTTCCCCGCAAGGGCGAGGGCTGGGTGTGGAACGTGCTGGCCTTTCCTCTCACCCTGCACAACAACCAGACTGGCGCGGTGCTGACCGCGCGCATACTGGAAAGGAAGACCACTCTATAGAACGTGGAACGCAAGAGAACGTGGAACGCAAGACACCTTGTGACACGCGGTATGTTGCCGTGAAGGATCCTGAAACGACACCATGAAAGTTACTTTTTTTCGCCTCGCCGCACCTGGGCTTGCCCTTCTGCTGGCGGGCTGCCACGCTAGCCCCAACCCGGGTCGGCCGGAAGCCCCATTCACCATCACGGTCAGGAATCAGGGACCGGACATTCATCAGCTTGAAGTGGATTACCCCAACGCCAGCTTTGGCCGCGATGCGCTGGGTTCCGGCGCCACCTTCAACTACGCCCCCAAGCTGATCGGATCCGGTCCGGTGAAGGTGACCTTCAATGACGCCACCGGTAAAAGCCACTCGGCAACCGGCCCGGTGGTGCAGGAGGGGATGCGCAAGAACCTCGTCATCTCCATCGGCGAGGATGAGGACATTGTCTTCGAGGCTCTGCCGCCCCAACCAGCCTGACGCGCTGGGCCGTCTCACAAAACGATGCAGGGCTGTCATAATGCCGACGCAACTTTTTGGGTTGAGAAAAGCTGCTCTTCCCGAATGCGGATGAGAATGCAGCATTTGTCGTATCTGTGAAACGGTCTACCATTCACGCGCGAACCGCGTCTGTGAGATAAGTGAAATCACGGATGCGCACTCGACAATTCCTTGCACTCGGAATGCTTCTTTTTATCGCGACCGCAGTGGCGCCCGCCATTTCACAGACTGTTGCTCCGCCCGCCGTGCAAGCGCCGCAAACCCAGGCTCCCGTTCAACCCCAGGCTCCCGTTCCGGGCCCTACACCGCAAGGGCCGGCCACGTCGCAGCCGGATCCCTCCCGCATTCCCGCAATCACCGTTACCGCAAGCGCGCTTGAGGCGAGCGCGGCGTGGCGCTGGGAACACGACAGCGATACGAAAGGATGGTCCACCGGCCAGTCGAACTTTCCCATTTACCCGGACGGTCCCAGTGGCTTGCCGGGACGGCAGTTTGTCGCTTCTTACGGGGACAACGGTGGCCAGCGCTATCACCTGACCTTTGGCCGCGACGTGGACGCGACGCACTTCATCTACGAGGCCAACGTCTACCTCGTCGATCCCAGCCAGATCGCGAACGTCGAGATGGACATGAACCAGGTGATGGCCGATGGTCGCACCGTCATCTTCGGCACCCAGTGCAGCGCCCATTCCAAGACCTGGGAATACACCTACGTGAACAGCACGGGGACGCATTGGCATCCCTCGAATATTCACTGCAACCCTCATGACTGGGGCGCAAAGAAGTGGCACAAGATCCAGATCGCCTTCCACCGCGATGCCGACGGGAACGTGACCTATGACTGGATTGGCTTCGATGGCGCCTATACCAACTTCCAGGGAGGGGCGGTGCTCTCGGCCGAGTCGCTACACTGGGCGCGCGGTGACCTGCTCCTGAACTTTCAGATCGACGGCGCCCACAAAGCCGGGATTATGGACGCGTATCTGAATAACCTGGCTGTCTATCGCTGGTGATGAATTCCGCAAACGCAGTCGTAAAGCAAAAAAGGACGAAGGCCGCTCATGAAGCGGCCTTCTAGTCTTTCGCTGCTGCTAGAGGTTTAATGCACCACAGACTGGAACAAACTCGACTGCAGCAAGGTCGCGAACTGGCTGTCGGACGAGGCGTAGGTCACCAGCAGCTTGCCTGAGTTGGAGTCGATCTTAGTTCCATCGATGGCCTGCTTTTCGATTTCTGTCCCGCTCATCTTCTTGTAAAGCGCGGCGGCATTCAGCAGCGAAGCCATGGTAGCGGCGGTGAAGGTGTCCGGCGTCAGCACGTTGAGATTGAACTTCACCCCATTCTGAAAATCCATCGTGTAATACGAGGTGAGAATCCGCTTCTTGAGCGTGTCGTAATCGCCAACCTGCGCAGCCTCGCCCATCAGCGAGCGCATCATGGTCTGCGTGCCCTTCTGGTCGAGGATGCTCCACAACGGCTCGTCCTGCACCGACGCCATCATGTCGGTCATCCCAGAATTGGTCAGAAAGTTCGCCTGCAATCCATCGCGAGCATCAAGCGCCTGTTTCAGCGAATCGGTCTGGCCGAAGACCATCGTGGTGGGGTTGAGGAAGACCACCTGCATGCCCGACGCGCCCATGGGATAGATCTTGTTATCGCGCAGCACTATCGGCTTGATCTTCTTCTTCTTGAAATTGGCCATGAGATCGTCGAGGGAAAACTGCCCTTGCGCCAAACCGATGATCCGCGTCGAGTCGCCGGTCGCGCCCTTCGGCCGGAAGGAGGCAAAGGCCAATTGGTCCACGTCGTGGTTATCGTTCATCCCGGAAACCTGCAGCGCCTTCTCCAGGCTCTTCAACTCCGGAGGCATCACCTTGTTCTTCAGCTGCATGGCCGCCGGCGAGTTCTGCATCGCCCGGTAGTCGATCACGATCAACTGCTGCACATCGTGGGGGATGGCGGCCCGCGCATCGCCGCTCAACTGCGCCGCGAACGCCGGCATCGCCGTAACCAGGCAGAGAGCCGCGACACCGCCGCTCAAAAACTTCGCAAGGTTCTTCATCTCTACTTCACTTCCTTCCAGACAGCGGACCCAGGCACACTGCGGGACTGTCCGCTGTTACATCTTAATCTGAGCACCGGAAGCGCTCTATTTCACTTCTGGGTGACTACCACTTAACTGACACTTGACTGACCGCTAGTTACAAAATTCGTCACTATCGCGGGGTTCCTGGCGGCCGTTCATGGCCATGCGAGCGGCCGCTCCATCCGCCGCTCCAGAACCTTGCTCTCGGCGGAGAAGTCTTCCAACTGACGCACCCACTCGCTGTTCTGCTCGACCGCCGCCTCCGGAACCAGGCCTATGAGCTCGCCCTCTACGATGCGGGCGCCTCGGCCCTTCACCCTGCGCTCGAGGTCGGCAAAGACCTGGCTCGGCGAAGTAACCCGGAAGTCCGTCAGATTCATCGAGATCTGCGCGCGGCCGCGGACCAGGGCGCCCAGCGCTTTGACCCCCTTCAGGCCGCCGCCGGAATCACGCACCTCCCTGGCCAGAGCCCGCGCCAGGGCCACATCCGGCTTGTCCAGGAAGACATTCCAGGCGATCAGGAAGCGCCGCGCCCCCACCGCGCTCGCGCCGGCGGTC
Organism: Acidobacteriaceae bacterium; assembly: GCA_036270675.1. Taxonomy (GTDB): domain Bacteria; phylum Acidobacteriota; class Terriglobia; order Terriglobales; family Acidobacteriaceae; genus KBS-83. Next base: position 8,280 of record DATBCB010000185.1, read on the forward strand.
GGGTGCAGGTCCGGGCCACCCACGTCCGGCCGCCGGGCCGGATCGCGCCGTGCCGCCTCGCGCAGTCCCTCGAACTGGCCCTGCCGCACATCCTCCAGCCGCGCCCGGTCAGGCCGGGCTGCCGCCGCCTCGTAGAAGTACACGGGCACGCCGTAGCGGCGCCAGATCTCCTCGCCCGCCTGCCGCGCCAGCAGGGCGCAGTGCTCCAGTGAGATGTCGCACACCGGCACGAACGGGATCACGTCCGCGGCCCCGATGCGCGGGTGCACACCGGATTGCCGGGTCAGGTCGATCACCTCGGCTGCCTTCCCCGCGGCCAGCACTGCCGCTTCCACCACCGCGGCCGGAGGGCCGGCGATGGTCACCACCGAGCGGTTGTGGTCTGCATCCTGCGACCAGTCCAGCAGCGACACACCCGGCACCTGCATCGCCCGCACAATGGCAAGCACACGCTCTCTGTCGACGCCCTCGGAAAAGTTCGGGACGCACTCGATGATCGCCTTACTCATCTCTGTCCCTGCTCTATACCGCTGTCACAAATACTCTGTTTCATCCACATTTGAGAAGAGCAGCTTTTCTTCCACCCCGTCGACGAAGATCTGTCGCCGGGGACCCCGGATTGACGGAAAAGCTGCGTAAGCCATCGTTACAAGCCCTGCACCTTTTGTGACAGCGGTCTACTTCCACCAGCTATAGCCGATCTGGAACTGCACCGTTGCATTCACGCCGGGATTCGAATCGCCCAGCGACGCATTCGAGATGTGCACCGCGTTCGCATTGAAGGTAATCGAGCGCCGCGGTTTGAGGAAGTACTGGAACCCAACTCCAAACTGCGGAGTAAAGTTCCACACGCTTGTGCCCTGATGCCCCGGCAGAGGCAGCGGCCCGACCGGCGGAAATTTGTGGTTGGTCCAGATCAATCCGCCGCCCCCCTGCACAAAAGGCAGGATGCGCTTGCTGCCAATCAGGTCCCAGCGCAGAATGATGGGCGTAACGCTGAAGCCGTTGTACGCGCCACCGGTCTTGTAGGGACCGCTCGCCACGGCAATGTCGGGGTTGTTGGTCGCGGTCAGATTATAGCGCTCGAAGGTTGCCGTGCGGCCCTGCCACCACGGCGTCACTTCGGCGGAGTACTCGAACTGTCCGCGCAAAAATCCAGGTCCCGCAGGGCCGGTCAGCACCTTTCCGGCGCGTGCTCCGATGCTCAGATAGGTTGAACTGGGTGCGACGCTCGCGCTTGTCCCGCCGTTGAAAAAAACTCCCCAGTTCCATGCATGACGTGACATGACATCGCTCACCGGCGAAGAAGCGGCTTGTGCAGGCGGCGCCTTGCTGCTGGATTGCGCTGACATGCTCGATTGCGCTGTCCGTGATTGTGCTGTGGTGGATTGCGCTGTGAGTAATTGCGCTGTCAGGGGAAGAGCGGCGCTCATGAACAGGGCCGCGGGCATCAGGCGAAAGCAAAAAGAAAACATGCGTCCAATCAGTGCGCGCAAACCGCGCGGAAAATGCCAACAGCGCAGGTGACAGAGGAAAGGCCGCCAGTTCAGGAGCCGGCGGCCTGTGGGTGATTCAGTCGATGGTCAGCCGGCCACTTCTTCCAGTTGCTTCGCGTCCATGTCGAAGTTGGAGTAGACGTTCTGCACGTCATCGTGGTCCTCCAGCGCCTCGAGCAGACGCACCATCTGGTTGGCCGCCGGGCCTTCAAGTTTGGTGTAGGTAGAAGCGATCATCGTGATCTCGGCCACCGAGGTCTCGACCTTCGCCGCGCGGATGGCATCGAGCACCGCGTGATACGCCGCCGGATCGGTCAGGATCTCCCAGGTATCGCCTTCGTCGTTCAGGTCGTCGCCGCCGTTCTCGAGCACAATGTTCATCAGCTTCTCTTCATCGGCGTTTTCCTTGGGCACGGCGATCAGGCCCTTCTTGGTGAACAGGAAGCGGACCGAACCTTCGGTGCCGAGGTTGCCGCCGTTCTTCGCGAAGGCATGGCGCACCTCGCTCACCGTGCGGTTGCGGTTGTCGGTCGAGGTCTCGACCAGCAACGCGACGCCGCCAGGCCCATAGCCCTCGAATGTGATCTCTTCATACAGCGCGCCCGGCAGCTCACCGGTGCCGCGCTGGATGGCGCGCTTGATGTTGTCCTGCGGCATGTTCTCGGCCTTGGCCGCAAGGATCGCGGTGCGCAGCCGGGGATTGCCATCCGGGTCGCCGCCACCGCGCGCTGCCATGCTGATTTCCTTGATCAGACGGGTAAAAATCTTGCCGCGCTTCGCGTCCAGCGCGCCCTTTTTGTGCTTGATTGTGGCCCATTTCGAGTGGCCGGACATAGAACCTCTGCAGCTTCGGAAAGTGTGTCCACCGGCTCGTCGCCCGCGCTCGTAGCAGCGGCATTAACCCTTGCCGGGACACTCGATTGTAGCATCGCGCTGCGACACAATGCCGTCTGCGCCAGGAGAGCCGCGACCCTATACTGGCTTCACTCGCCGGCACTTCACTGGGGAAAGCCGAGAGGCCCATGATCTCTTCCCCTCCGAGCGATCTTCGATACGCATTGCGCCAAGATGCGCGGCGCTCCCGTGCTCACTGTCACCACCATCGTCACCGTCGGCCTCGGCATCGGCACCACAACCGCCGTCTTCTCGCTCATCTACACACTCATCTGGACACTCATCTGGGCCGCGATGCTCAGGTCGCTGCCGGTCGACGTTCGGGCAGTCTCTATCAAATCGGCACCGGCAGAATCTGCTGATACTCGGGCCGGACATTCAATATTCAATTTATTTGAATATTGAACAAGATTTAGGTATCCTTCGGAAAGTGCTGAGACCACTGGACATCGTCGTTCTTCTCAAGCTCTCCCTCGGCAAGGGCGAACGGCCCACGTATCTCAAAATGGCGAATCAGCTTCACCTCTACCCTTCAGAGGTATATGCCTCCATCAAGCGGCTCCGTGTCTCCCACTTTGTCCAGGGCCCGGAACTGAAGGATCGTCTCAACCGATCAGCGTTGCTGGAATTCTTGCAGCATGGCATTCGCTATGTTTTTCCCGCCGATAAGGGCGCTCTGACCCCGGGTATTCCAACCGCGCACGCCGCGCCTCCACTCTCAAAAATCATCGCTGCGGGCGCGGACCCTCCGCCGGTCTGGCCTTTTGCGAATGGCACGACGCGGGGATATGCGTTCACTCCGCTGCACAAGAACGTGCCTATGGCGGCCCTGGATGATCCCAAACTCTATGAGTTGCTCGCGCTGGTCGACGCTCTCCGCGATGGCAGAACTCGCGAACGAGAGATCGCCGCACGCGAATTGCGTAGGAGGCTGGAAATGTCTTATGCTCGCGAACACGAACATTGATCTCCTCCAATCGGCCGCCGCAAGCTTCGTCCACTTTTGGCAGAGATTGTCTTCGTAGGCGGTTGCGCAACCGGAATGCTGCTCACAGATCCGGCCATCGCAGCCGTGCGCCCGACCTACGACGTGGACGTCATCGCCGAGATCGTTTCCTACCCGGAGTATGGCCTCTTCTCTACGCGATTGCGGGAGCTTGGTTTTCAAGAGGATTCGAGTGAAGGGGCTCCGCTGTGCCGCTGGGAGCACTCTGGACTGATTCTGGATGTCATGCCGCTCGATGCGAAGATTCTTGGATTCTCGAATCGCTGGTACCGAGACACATTACGCACTTCGGCTGAAGTACAGCTACCAAGCGGGCTGACTCTGCGCCTGATTACCGCGCCTTACTTCTTAGGCACAAAGCTCGAAGCCTTCCGGAGTCGCGGACATCAGGACTATTTCGCGAGCCATGATCTTGAGGACTTGATTGCCGTCGTTGACGGACGGCATTCGTTAATTAAAGAGGTGCAAGCGGCACCAAATGACCTGCGCCTCTATCTCATCGAAGCTATGCGTGTGCTTCTCGACGAGCCTCGTTTTTTGGACGCCCTGCCCGGCTATCTCTTGCCAGATAGCGCCAGCCAGTCTCGCATCGCGTTGCTCTTGTCGAAACTACAGGAACTGAGCAACTCGAAATGAACGAGATAGCCCATCTCGCCTCTAACGGGTCTTCGCCTTCGGCCTGCGGAATGCATAGATGATGGCCAGCAGCGGAGGCGCCAGCAGCACGCCCCAGAAGGGGATCACAATGCCCAGCACGATCGGCACCAGGATCGATGCCCAGATGGGCACGCGCGTCGTCTTCTTCATCAGCCACGGCTGCAGCACAAGCTGATCGATCACCACGATGATCGCGTAGATGCCGAGCAGGAAGGCCAGCCGCTCCAGGTCCTTGCCGGTCACCAGAATGCAGAAGACCGGGCCGATGAGCGCGATCACGCCGCCGATATTGGGCACGAAAGCCATCAGCCCCGCGACCAGCGCCCACGCGGGCGCTAGCGGCACACGCAGAATCTCCAGCCCGATCAGCCACAGCACTGCCACGCACAGCGCCTCGATGGAGACAGCGCGCCACCAGTTGACTAGCGCGGTGCCGGCGGTGCGCAGGTGGTGCCCTGCGGTCGGCCGCCCGCTGATGGTCGGGCCCAGAGATTCGACGGCCGCCCGCTGCACCTTCACATACCCGACCGGCTGCTCCGGAATCGGCTGCTGTGGAGGCTCGATCACCAGTGGCTGCGCCGGCTCGTACGGCACAGGCGTTGTCGGCTCGTCCTTCGGCTCAGGTTCTTCCTTCGGCTCCGGCTCGTCCATTTCGTTTTTCAACCCGCTTCGCCTCACTTAGACTCGGGAACGGATGAAGTAGATGTTCTTCCTGACTCGCCCCACAGCGCAACGCATCGACCGCTTTCGCCGGATGGCGGAGCAGGACACCTTCTCGTATCCAGAGGTCGGCGCCACGCTCGGCAAGCGGATCCCCGGTCAGTACAACCTTGACCATAACCGGATCCGTCTGGGTGAGGGCCTGCCGCTCTTTGAGCGTGCTTACGCTGCGCTCAAAGCATGGAAGATGTTCGAACTGGGATGGATGGAGCTCCTCCATCCGCCGGAACCGGTTGCTGCCGGCCAGACGGTTCTCGTGCTTGCCTACACCTTTGGTGTGTACTCGCTCAGCGCAAACCGGATTATCGCCATGATCGACAAGGATGACGGCCGAATATGGCGCCGCGGCTTCAGCTATGGCACGCTGTTGCATCACATCGAACGCGGCGAGGAACGATTCAGCGTCGAATACCACCGCCATGATGGCTCAGTCTGGTACGACATCCTGGCATTTTCCGTGCCGCACCATCCACTCGCCCGACTTGGTTACCCGCTATCTCGCGCTGCCCAGCGGCGCTTTGCGACGGATTCCAAGGCCGCAATGGTGAGCGCGGTGCCCTGATCGTGCAATAGGCGGATCGTTGCTTTTTGCTACCCTAAAAGCATGAAATTCGGCGTCCTCGTCTTCCCCGGCTCCAACTGCGACCACGATACCTACAACGTCATCGAGCAGATTGCACACCGGCCGGTCACCATGCTCTGGCATGAGTCGGAAGACCTGGAGGGCTGCGACGCCATCCTCGTCCCCGGCGGATTTGCTTACGGCGACTACCTGCGCACCGGCGCCATTGCCCACTTCGCACCGGTGATGCAGTCGGTCAAGCGCTTCGCCGCCTCCGGTGGCCTGGTGCTCGGCATCTGCAACGGCTTCCAAATCCTTTGCGAATCCGGTCTGCTGCCCGGCGCGCTTCTGCGCAACGCCGGACTGAAGTACATCTGCAAGCAAGTGCACCTGCGTACCGAGACCGCTGACTCGCCCTTCACCAATGCGCTCACCAGGGGGCAGGTGCTGCAGATCCCCATCGGCCACATGGAAGGTAACTACTTCTGTGACGAATCGACGCTCGCCGCGCTCCAGCGCGAAGATCGCATCGCATTCCGCTATGCAACGCCATCCGGCGACGTTACTGCTGCCGCCAATCCCAACGGCTCGCTCGATAACATCGCCGGCGTGCTCAACCAGAGCCGCAACGTGCTCGGCATGATGCCGCACCCCGACCGATCGAGCGAAGCCCTGCTCGGTTCCGCCGACGGCTTTCCCATCTTCCAGTCGATGATTCAGGCGCTCAGCGGAGTCACGCCTTCCGAATCTGGCATGCTTAGCGGCATCGCCGCCGAGATCGCCAGATAGCATGATCGACATCCACCACCACCTGCTGCCCGGGCTGGACGATGGCGCCCGCGATCTGGATATCTCCCTCGGCATGGTGGAGATGGCGATTGCCGACGGCATTACCCACATCGTCTGCACCCCGCACTCCAGCTATCACTACTACTTCGATCCGGAGCGCAACGCCACGCTGTTTGCCGAGCTGCAGGATGCGGTAACCAGCAGATTCGGCGACGCAATCACGCTCGGCCTCGGCTGCGACTTCCACCTGATGTTCGACAATGTCGAGGACGCGCAGCTCCATCCGACGCGTTATACCATCAATGGCCACAACTATCTGCTGGTCGAGTTCCCCGAGACCGCCATTTCGCCTAGCACGGCGCAGACCTTCTATCAGCTCTCGCTTTCCGGCATGACGCCCATCATCACCCACCCGGAGCGCAACCCCATCCTCGCCCGCCAGCCGGAGCGCATGGCGGAGTGGCTGAAGGCCGGCGCGCTCATCCAGGTCACGGCCAATTCCCTCACCGGCCGCTTCGGACAGATGGCGGAGCGATCCGCGTTCTGGCTGCTGGACCACCAGTGGGTCCACTTTCTCGCTACCGACGCGCACGATATCCAGTCCCGCCCACCACGGCTGCGGCCGGCCTTCGACCTGGTGGCCGAGCAGTATGATTTGGCAACCGCCGAGCGGCTGTGCATCGCGAACCCGCGCGCCGCCTTCTACGGCGAGCCGCTCCAGCCCCAACCCGAACCCATTGCCGCCGATGCGGTGGATTCGCGCCGCCGCCCAACCACGAAATCCGGCTTCTTCGGCCGGCTCTTCGGACGCTAAAGGGCATCCTGCCTTACTAGAGTCACGGTTCACCCGGGTCACCCACTGCCCTCTTCGGTGTATGGACGATGACCCTGGCCGACCCGTAGGCTTTTGCGTAGTAAACGAAAACTCCCGGCATATTGCCATCATCCTGCCGGGAAACGCGGCGAACTGAAGCCGTAGAAGAATAAAACTTTGTTGTCCGGATTGGTGTACTTTGACCGTTCTTTCGGTAGCAGGTGGCTGCAAAGACTCTTC
>DATBCB010000186.1:0-5199 GCA_036270675.1 Acidobacteriaceae bacterium
CCAGCTCGCTGAGGCCAGCGGTCTCTCGAAATCAGCCGTACAGAAGGCCATCCGGCTGCTCGTCCGCCGACATCTGGTCCAGGTTCGGCGACGCTCTGCCACCAGCACGCCGGAATACGAGTTGATCCGGCACTGGCTTCGGCGCCGTGCTCGCCGCGCCTGACCATTCGGGTCATTCATGCCGCAAACGGCGGTGTCATCCTGAGCGCAGCGAAAGCCTGCCCTGAGCCTGTCGAAGGGGACCTTAGTCAGCAATGTAGATGCGATCCGGTGTGGCTTTCCGTGGAGAGAAGCCACACCGGTGTTCGTTAGACGCGCGCTTCCAGCACCATGTTGAACGGCGTCTCCGCCGCGCGTCGCACCTGCGAAAATCCACCCTCCTGCAACACCTCGCGCAGGCGTTTCTCCCCCGCCTGCGCCCCCAGTCCCAGTCCGACATCCTGGGACAGTGACGCCGGCACGCACAGCACCGTGGAAGCCGAATAGTAGATCCGCCCCACCGGGTTCAGGTTCGCAGCGGTGTCGTCCCCCGCGATGGGCTCGACGATCATCCACGTGCCACCCGGCGCCAGCGCCTTTTTTATATGCTTTGCCGCGCCCACCGGATCGCCCATGTCGTGCAGACAGTCGAAGGTGGTCACGAGATCGTAGCCGCTGCCAGGAATCGACGCCGCAGACGACTCTTCGAACGTCACTGCGTCCTGCAGGTTCTGCCGCTCAGCCGAAGCCCGCGCGTTCTCAATCGATTTCCCGTGATAGTCAAAGCCGGTGAACTTCGATTGCGGATACGCCTTCGCCATCAGCAACGTGGAAGCCCCATGCCCGCAACCGATATCTGCGACCTTCGCCCCGGCTTTCAACTTTGCTTCCACTCCGGTTAGAGCCGGCAGCCACTCAGAAACCAGGTGCATCAGGTAGGTTGGACGGAAGAACCGTTCGCAGCCCACGAACAGATCCTTGTCGTGCTCGTGCCAGCCAAAGCCGCGCCCGTCGCGGAACGCTTCGGTCAGCTTTCCCTCGTCGCGCATGACTGAAGCCAGCATGTAGTGGAAGCCCGGCAGATCCAGCGCTGTGTTGTCCTCTGCCAGTGCGAATGCCTGTTCGGGATTCATGCTGTAAGTGTCCGTCGCCGCGTCATAATCCACGTATTTGCTCGCGGCGTTGGCCTTCAGCCACTCGCGCACATAGCGCTCGCGCACTCCGGTTCGCTCGCTCAACTGCTGCGAGGTCACCGGCGTGCCGTCACGCATCGCGCGAAATAATCCCAGCCGGTCGCCCATCAATACCACCGCGGAATGCAGCGCGGCACCCATGTCGCCGACAGCCAGGTTCAAAAATGCGTTCAGTTTGTCAGGATCGATTGCCCGCGGCGGTGTCGGAGCAGCGGGAGCAGTAGTCGTAGCCATAGCGATTCTCCTCGGAAGAAATCAGGAAACGGACACGCACGCCGTGAAAAGGGACAATCCAGACAGAACGATCGCGGAATCAGGGGAATGAACGGGAAAAGTACGGCGAAGCGGGCTTCCTGTGAGCCCAGTGGGGCAAGTATAGGCCCCACAAATCCGCCTGCGGCAAGTAGAAACGTCATTCTTCTGCAAAAGGGCCATGGCTCTACCGGATCCCCACCATCCCCGCCACCGACGCCCGCAGCTTTGCCGGGTCGTAGCCCATTCCGTCCTTGAAGACCGTCTCCACCCTCTCGACATCCTCGATCTTCTCCGCTGGATTGCCATCCAGCACCACCAGGTCCGCCGCACGGCCCTCGGCCACGCTGCCAATATGCTCCTGCAGTCCCAGGTAGATCGCGCCATTCTCAGTCGCAATGTGGATGGCCTCCACTGGCGTAAACCCCGCCTCCACCAGCAGCTCCAGCCCGCGTTGGTCGCCATAGCCAGGCAGAATGCCGCCGTATCCAGTCGGGTCGCAGCCCGCCAGCAGCAGCCCGCCGGCCTTCACAAACGAGCGCTCAAACTGCATCTCCTTCTTCAGCAGAGGTGTCCAGTTCGAGCTCTCGCCATGCTCTGCAATTTCGGCGCGCGTCGTCGCAAAATCCGACCATGCCTCCGTCGCCATCTCGCGCCTGGCCGCCTCTTGCCGTTCGAGCGGCGGCTGGTTCGGCGTAAAGCTCTCAAAGATGGCCAGGGTCGACGTCACCGCCACATGATGTTCCACCAGCGTGTGAATCATGGTCTGCACCTGCGCGCCGTCTACATCCAGCGATTTCGCCATCGCCGTCATCGGCCCCCGTTGCCCCGGGCACACACCCTCCTTCTTGTCCGGCGCAAACTCCGTATCCACCACCAGACCATGCTCCAGGTCGTCGATGCCCAGTTCCGCCGCCTTCGTGAATCCGACCGAGCACAGATGGCCCGTGATCTTCAATCGGCGCGCATGCGCATGATCGATCGCCGCCTTCAGCTCTCCCGGCGTGATGTGCATGTACGCCTTGTAATTCGTCACTCCTTCGTCTGCCCAGTAGTCCACCGTGCGCGCCGCATCCTCCGGCCCATTCAGCGAATGCAGTTGCGGACCCAGCGACGGAGTGCCTTCCAGATACGGCCCGGTGATCAGCAGCTTCGGCCCCGGTATCTCCCCCGCATCGATCGCCGTCTTCAGCGCCAGATCCGTATACGGCTCCACGCTCCCCGTCGTGCGTGCGGTCGTCACTCCTCCTGCCCGATACAAGCGCGGCGCACTGTCAGCCATCTCGCCATACATCTGCTGCGTATCGCGGCCGGCGAGGGGTGTCGGATAGAAAAGATGCTCATGCATCCCAACAATCCCCGGCATCACCGTCTTCCCCGTCAGGTCCAGCACCTTTGCATTCGTCTGATACGCATTGCGCAGCTTCGCGCTCTGCACCCGTGTGATCTTGCCGTTCTCGATATCGATCCGCTGGTCCTCCATCGGCGCCGCGCCCGTGCCATCGATCACCCGCACATGGTTCAGCACCAGCACCGGCGCATCTTCCTTGATGTAGGCCTTCACGCCATCCTTCACCTGACCCATCGCCGGCGCAGCGGCCATGATCAGCAACGAACCGCACACCAGCCCCGTGGCAGGACGCATTGTCCAGTCCTCGTTTCTCTGAAGTCACAGAAGGAATGCCAACGCCACTCTCTGTCAGAGGGCGGCGCGAGTCAAGTAGAGTCAAGTCGAGTCAAGCGTCCAGCGGTTCCACTGGCGCCTCTGCAACAGCGGATTCGCTGCCCGTCCCCAATTCCCCCTCGCTCCGCGCAACCACTGCCGCAGCCAGGCAGTTGCCAATCACATTCACCGCCGTGCGCCCCATATCCGCAAAAGCATCCACGCCCAGAATCAGAAAGATCGGCTCCGTAGGCAGCCGAAACGTCGATGCCGTCGCCAGCAGAACTACTAAGATCGCCCTCGGTACGCCAGCCACGCCCTTGCTGGTCAGCATCAGCGTGAAGACCATCGCCAGTTGCGCCCCCACGCTCATCCGCATCCCTGCGGCCTGCGCCACGAAGATCGAAGCGAGCGCCAGGTACACCGAAGATCCCGCAAGGTTGAAACTGTAACCGGCCGGAATCACAAATGACACAATCCGCCGCGGCACACCAAACAGTTCCATCTCTTCCATCGCGCTCGGCAGCGCCGCCTCCGACGTGCTCGTCGCAAAGCCGATCGTCGCCGGCTCCGCCACCGCTTCGATAAACCGGCGGAGCGGAACACGGAACAACAGCGCCGCCGGCAACAGCACCAGCAGCAGAAACGCCGCAAGCGCTCCATAGAGCGTGCCCAGCAGCTTCGCCAGAGGCAGCAGCACTACCAGGCCGCGCTGCCCTACCGTGTATGCCAGCGCTCCGCCGACGCCGAGCGGCGCTACATACATCACGATGTTCGTGATCGCAAACATCGCGGCCGTCAACGACTCCGCCAGCTCCAGCAGCGGCCGCCGCCGCTCCTCCGTCAGCATCGAGAGCGCGATGCCCAGCACCACTGCGAACACCGCCACCTGCAGAATCTGGTCATCCGCAATCGACTTCGCAATGTTCTCCGGAAAGACATTCAGCAGAAACGACTGCCAGCCATGCTCCGCAGGTACATGGCTCGGCGCCAGCGCCGTACCAGCGGTTGCCGCAATATTCGATTGCGGGCTCATCGCCAGCCCCAAACCGGCCTTCGACAGGTTGATCGCCACTACCCCGATCAGCAGCGCGAGTGTCGTCACCACCTCGAAGTACACCAGCGACTTCACGCCGATGCGCCCCACCTGCCGCAGACTCCCGTGGCCGGCAATGCCGGTCACCAGCGTGCCCAGAATCAGCGGCGCTACGATCATGCGGATTAGCCGCAGAAAGATGTCGCTGAACACCTTGCTCTCGACGGCGAGCCGGGGCGCATCGACGCCCAACTCCACCCCGGCGAGCATGGCGACAAATATCCACGCCGTCAGCGAGCGCCGCGCCCACACCGCCAGCAGCACCACTCCGATGACACGCAGCACCGCCGCGCCGCCTACTCCATACACGCCCAGCGCCGCGCCCAGCACATACATCCAGCCGCCGACCAGCCCCGTTGCAAGCACCACTCTCGAACGCTTCGCCATCGGACTCACATCCTACCGCGCCGCGTTCATTCCGGGTGCTGGAGGGTCTTGGCTGACTTGCGGACTCGCTACCCATTACCCTCAACTCATGCCCCACATCTCCCACCTCGAATGCTCCCGCTGCCACCAGCACGTTTCTGCCGACACCCCCCAGACCCTGTGCCCGCACTGTGCCGGCGCCCTCTACGTCCGCTACGATCTCTCCTCGGCAAAGGGCACAGCCGTCCGCGACCGCATCGCGACGGAAGCAGGCACCGCTCCTTCCGCCGGCATGTGGCGCTATCGCGGTGTCCTCCCCTCGGTTGAGCCAGTCTCGCTCGGCGAAGGCTGGACGCCCATGCTACAGAGCAAACGTAACCGCAACATGTACATAAAAGAAGAGGGCGCCAACCCCACAGGCACCTTCAAGGCGCGCGGTCTCGCGCTGGCCGTCACCATGGCACGTCATTACGGCCTCAAGAAACTTGCCGTGCCTTCCGCCGGCAATGCCGCTGGCGCACTCGCCGCCTACGCTGCGGCAGCCGGCATCGAGGCCCACATCTTCATGCCCAAAGATGTCCCCATTGCCAACCACATGGAAGGCATCGCCTACGGTGCGAAGGTCACACTCGTCGACGGTCTCATTTCCG
>DATBCB010000187.1:0-9010 GCA_036270675.1 Acidobacteriaceae bacterium
CTCCGTCGCCGCCTGCACATCCGCTGGAGTCAACTCCGGCGCGATCTCCTCCAGCATCAGGCCGTCTTTGGTCACGCGGATCCACGCCATCTCGGTCGCGATGGTGTCGACCACCGCCAGCCCGGTCAGCGGCAGCGTGCAGCGCTTCAGGATCTTCGGCCGGCCGTCGCGCGTGGTGTGCTCCATGGTCACGATCACGCGCCGCGCGCTTGCCACCAGGTCCATCGCGCCGCCCATCCCCTTCACCATCTTGCCGGGGATCATCCAGTTCGCCAGGTTTCCGGCCTCGTCCACCTCCATCGCGCCCAGGATGGAAAGGTCAACATGGCCGCCGCGGATCATGGCAAAGGAATCCGCCGAAGAGAAGTAGGAGGTGCCGGCAATCTCGGTCACCGTCTCCTTCCCGGCATTGATCAGGTCCGGGTCCTCGGTGCCCGCCACCGGATACGGCCCCACCCCCAGCATCCCATTCTCCGACTGCAGCACCACCTCCACGCCGGGAGGAACGTGATTGGCGATGAGAGTCGGCATCCCGATCCCAAGGTTCACATAGAAGCCGTCGCGCAGCTCCAGCGCCGCCCGTCGCACAATGCGCTCGCGTTTGACCGCATCCGACGTCTTCGCTGGTACAGTGCCCCCCGGATTTGATACAGCATTGGATAGAGTACTCATAGAGCAATTCTCCTGTTGCTGTGTACCATCTGCGAGCGGTCAGGTGCAGCTTTTCTTGACGGAAAAGCTGCCTCGACATCGACTCTGTCGTCTACATCTACGGGAGATACATCTACAGGAGAAATGCTCATAGCCGCCTCACAATGTTGCCCCCGCCCCTCGATCTTCGTCAGCATTCGCTACTGCGCGGAACTGTATTGGTACTCGGCAGCCTGCTTGCGTCGTTCCTGCTGGCGCACTGGCCAGACGATCCGCCATCCTTCAAGCTGCTCGTGCCCACCTTCGTCGCCTTCTTCGGCACATGGGACACGTTGCGCTGCCTGCGCGCACGCTGGAGTTTCTACCATGGCGCCGTGATGATCCTTCTCTACATGGACGTCATGGTCATCTCGATGATCCTCTTCCTCTTCCTCTATCCCTGGGGCAACTGGATCAAGTAGCAAACTGGATCAAGTAGCAACTGGATCAAATAGCAGGTCGTACCGTCCGCCGCTCGATGCGCTTCTCATAGCTGTGTCCCTCGAAGATGCGCTGCACGTATATCCCCGGCGTCACGATCGCGTCCGGATCGAGGCTGCCCGTTTCCACCAGCTCCTCCACCTCGACAATCGTCACCTTCGCCGCGGTCGCCATCATCGGATTGAAGTTGCGCGCGGTCTTGCGGTAGATGAGATTGCCGGCGCGGTCGCCCTTCCACGCCTTGACCAGCGCGAAGTCGGCACGCAGCCAGCGCTCCATTACATAGCGCTTGCCATCGAACTCGCGGACCTCCTTGCCTTCCGCTACCGGAGTGCCCAGACCGGTTGGTGTAAAGAACGCCGGAATCCCGGCGCCGCCCGCACGAATACGCTCAGCCAATGTGCCCTGCGGCACCAGGGTGAGGTCCAGTTCGCCGCGGATGACCTTCTGTTCCAGCAGCTTGTTCTCTCCAACGTAGCTTCCCGTGTGCGAGTCGATCATGCCTGCTTCGAGCATCAGTCCCATGCCGAAGCCGTCCACGCCCATGTTGTTGCTGATCGTGCGCAGTTCCTTAACCCCTTTGCGTACAAGCGCCCCAATCAGCAGCTCAGGAATGCCGCAGAGACCAAAGCCGCCCAGCATGATGGTCGCACCGTCGGGGATGTCGCGCACCGCCTCATCGGCACTCTCCACCAGCTTATGCATGTGTTCCCTCGTTCGCCGGCCAGCCCAGACCATGACGTCCCAGCCATGTGCCGACCGCCAGCCATCCATCCGGCCACGGGCCAAAGCCTGCATCGGCGTTTATGTGCCCTCCGCCGGTGACAATCTCCAGGTCTGCCTTCCACGCCTGCGCAAAGGCTTCAGCGCGCTCCAGAGTGCAGTAGGGATCACTGTCGCTCGCCACCAGCAACGCCGGCGTCGCAAGGGGCTTCATGGGGATCGGCGTAAAGGAGTGGAGCGCCCCCGGCGCGTTCGCTCGCTCCGCATCCGCAGGCGCCACCAGGACCACCGCGGCAACCGGAGCCTTGGCAATGGCAAAAACGGCAGCCAGACAGCCGATGCTATGCGCCAGTATGACTACCGGGGCCTGCGTCCGGCGGATGGTCTCTTCAAGAACACCTGCCCAGGCGGAGCATTCAGGAACCATCCAGTCCTGTTGCCGCACGCCGGTAGCAGAGTGGCCCAATCGCTCCTGCCACAGCGACTGCCAGTGATGCGGCCCGGAGTTCTGCCATCCCGGCTGGATGAGGAAATGAGGCACGATTTCTGTGTCTGGCTGCGGCTGGATCACGCCCGAGGATACTGCACCGACCGGCGCGGCGCCAACCCTCCACCGGCATCGCTCGGTTCCGCACTGCTTTCGAATGCGTGACGAAGTGAGATAGCATGTCGCAGCAACAAACGTGACCACTCCCGGGAGAATGCCATGCTGAAAGGTTTTCGAGATTTCATCCTTCGCGGCAATGTTGTGGACCTTGCCGTGGCCGTCGTCATAGGTGCCGCTTTTGGTGCGATCATCACCGCGCTGGTCGGGGACATCATCACCCCGTTGATAGCCGCCATCGTCAAGAAGCCGGACTTCTCGTACCTCGTCCTCGATGTGAATGGCGGCAAGATCAAATATGGCGATTTTCTAAATGCGCTGATCTCGTTCCTGCTGATCGCCGCCTCCGTTTATTACTTGGTCGTTCTCCCGCTGAATACGCTGCTGAATAAATTCAAAAAGCCAGTGCCCGATACTCCGCCATCCACCAAGCCATGCCCGGAATGCCTCAGCGACATTCCCGTTGCCGCGAGGCGCTGCTCCCACTGCACGCAGCTCGTTGCTTAAAGAACACGGTCAGTCCAACTGGCGCAGGGCAGGAGAGCCGGCGAAAAATGCGATGAATGACAGCAGTGCCATCGCTGACATCGCAGCGATGGCATCACTGGTGGGCAGATGGCGCGATAGTTCCCCGGCGAGCAGGCATCCCAACGGCGGCAGCCCAAGGAAGCTGGTCGCATAGATGCTCATCACGCGACCGCGCATCGCGTCCGAAGTGATCTGTTGCAGCGCCAGGTTCATCAGCGACGAGGTCATCGTGAGGCCGAACCCTTCGCAGAGGGACATTGCGGCCGACAGCGCGAAGCTGTGCGAATAGCAGAAGATGATGGCTGCGCCCATCACAAAGCTTCCCGAGAAAACGATCACCGGCCCGCGATGGCGAATGCGGCCGCGCATCGCGATAATGGCCGCGGCGACGAAGGCCCCGATTCCGGAGCACGCCATCATCAGCCCAAGACCGCGCTCCCCACGGTGCAGCGTGTTCTTCACGAAATAAGGCACGAAGGTCAGAAAAGGAAATAGCAAAAAGCTGGCGCTCGCCACAAGCGCTACCAGAGCGAACATCTCCCGGCTGCGACGCACATAGCGAAAGCCCTCGACCAGACTGTGCCAGACGCCCTGCTGCGGGTGCGGCACCTCTGCCGGATAGCGCATCCGAACCAGCGCGAACAACACGGCAGTGAAGCTGAGGCCGTTGAGCAGGAAGTTGCCAGCCACTCCGGCCCACGCCATCGCATAGCCGCCCAGCGTCGGACCGATGACGCGCGAGAGGTTGAACTGTACCGAATTGAGCGCGATCGCGTTCGGCAGATCGCTCATGGGTACCAGCCGTGGCACCATGGCCTGATAGCTGGGCGCATTCATTGCCATTGCGAGCCCGTTCAGGAATGACAGCGCCGCCACCTGCCGGATGGTGATGATCTTCGTATATGCCAGCACGGCCATCACGAATGCGAGCAGCGCCATCGCGGACTGGGTGGTAATCAGCAGCTTGCGCTTGTTCATGCGATCGGCGATGACGCCGCCGAACAACGTGAAAAGCAAATACGGAATCGCCGCAACGAATCCGACCATGCCCAGCCAGTAGGAGGAGTTCGTCAACTGCAGCACCAGCCAGCTCAAGGCAATGTTCTGCATCCATGTGCCAATGTTCGAGAGGAAATTGCCAAACCAGAAAAAGCGGAAGTCCGGTGTGCGTAATGAGCAGATGACCTTCGGCCACCCGGGATCCAGCAACCGATCCCGCTCAAGCGCGTCTGCCTTCGCGGGCGGAATCAGCACCTCGTCGGGAAAGCCGCGCGGGCTCACCGCCGCGGGCAATCGCTGTTCCGGAACTGCCTCGGCTAGCGCAGTGGGCTCCTCTACATCTATTCGCCGATCCCCCACCGCGTGCTGGTCCTTTCCCGACTGTTCCAAGTGTAAGCTGCGAGCCCTTGCGCAAAACCTGCTTGAAACGGGTTACTCTTTTGATCATTGGCACGATCCAGCCAGGAGCTCCTCTCTTGTCCTCACGCCCTCTCTTCCTCGTTACCGCTGTCCTCGCCGCAGCATCGCCTCTGTTCGCACAATCGAACATGCTTCCCAATGAGCTCTTTGGATATCGCGATTTTGCCCGGCAGGCGCAGATCGATCGCGAGTTCATCGCGGTGCCCGATGCAAAACTTGCCGGCGAGGAGCTGAAGACTCTGACGGCAGTGCCGCACGTTGCCGGCTCGAAAGAGGACTACGACACCGCGGTGTACGTCGCCAACAAATTCAAAGCCGCTGGGCTCGAGACCGCGATCGTGCCCTACAAGGCATGGATCAATCTGCCCCAGACAGTGCATGTGGAGGCCACGGACAGTAGCGGAAAAATATTGATGCAGGGACCCTCCAGGGAACACGTGAGTTCCGATCCATATCAAGACGATCCGCGCGTGTTGCCTGCCTTCAACGGATCATCTCCATCGGGAGATGTAACCGGCGATGTTGTCTATGCCAACTACGGGCGGCCGGAGGATTTCCAGAAGCTGGCCGATGACAACATCGATTTGCACGGCAAGATCGTCCTGGTTCGCTATGGCGGCAATTTCCGTGGCGTGAAGGTCTACATCGCGCAGCAGCGTGGCGCCGCCGGCGTGCTTATCTATTCCGACCCGTACGAGGACGGCTACTTTCAAGGCGATGTTTACCCCAAAGGGCCATATCGTCCCGACACCGGCGTGCAGCGCGGCTCGGTGCAATTCATGTTTAAGTATCCAGGCGATGCAAGAACGCCAGGCGTCGCCTCCACGCCAGAATTGCCAGATGCACAACGGCTTCCGCCGCAAAAGATCGACAGCCTGCCTTCCATTCCTTCGCTGCCGATTTCCTATAAGGACGCCTCTCCCATCCTTGAGCATCTCGCCGGCCCCGGTGTGCCGCGCGGCTGGCAGGGCGCGCTTCCCTTCACTTATCACATGGGCGGCGATGGTGCCGTACGCGTGCACCTGAGCGAAAAGATGGATTATGCAGATCGCACCATCTGGGATGTGATCGGGCGCATTCCTGGCACGGATGACCCAGACGCATGGGTGGTCGCAGGCAATCACCGGGACGCATGGGCGTATGGCGCAGTGGACCCTAACAGCGGAACTGCCGCGATGCTTGAGGCGGTGCACGGTATAGGCACACTGCTGAAATCAGGCTGGAAGCCGAAGCGCACGATTTACTTCTGCAGTTGGGACGCAGAGGAGGAGGGACTGATCGGCTCGACCGAGTGGGTAGAAGATCACGCACAGCAGCTCGACCACGCGGTAGCTTACTTCAACACAGACGTTGGCGTCTCCGGCCCGGAGTTTGAAGCCTCAGCGGTGCCCTCTCTGAAGCAGTATGTCCGCGACATTGCAGCCGAGGTGCCGAGCCCGCACGGAGGTTCGGTGTTGGATGCGTGGAAGGCAGAGGCTTCACGCACCAGCTCTTCCGCTTCGATGGAGGAAGGACGCAGCGAAGGCCCTCAGAGTGGGCTGGTGCAGGTGGGCGATCTGGGCTCCGGTTCGGATTTCACCCCATTTCTACAGCACGCCGGCGTGCCTTCCACAGATATCGGATCGCGCGGCCGCTATGGCGTTTACCACTCGGTATTCGATAACTACGCGTGGTTCACGCGCTTTGCCGATCCGACCTTTGTGTACGAGCAGCAGCAGGCACGTGTCTTCGGACTCGAAGTGCTCCACATTGCCGACGCGGATGTGCTGCCGTACGACTATGTGACATATGCGAAAGAGATCGCCGGATATCTGAAAGCGGCGGAAGCTAAATCAGAAAAGGCAGGCACGCATCTGAGCTTTGCCCCGGCAAACGCCGCCGCCACGAAAATGCTGACCTCTGCGGAGACTGCATACTCACGACAAAAGTCGACCTCAGGCGGGTTGAATGCGATGAATGAGAAGCTGCGCCAGGTGGAGGGGGATCTGCTCGATCCGCAGGGCCTCCCCGGCCGGCCGTGGTTTCGCCACACCATCTATGCGCCGGGGGAGTACACCGGATACGCAGCCGTCGTGATCCCTGGCGTGAATGAGGCAATCGACGCAAACAATCGCGAGCGCGGGCAGAAGGAGCTGGACGATTTAACCGCTGCGCTCCATCGTGCGTCCGACGACCTGAAGGCGGCAGCTGGCGAATAGGCTTACATAAGGTGTGCGGGAAAAGGAGATCCGAAGCCGATCGCGTGCCGCAGGGCCAAAGCACCGGCGAGAATTGCGACGAATACACCCGTGAGAAGAATGTCCTGCGCGACGGTGTTAATGCCCTCGCGAATCGCGGCATACTGAAAGCAGAAGTACATCGGCAGGTCGGCCGCCGCCACCACGATCAGCACGCCCACCATGCCGTAGTGATGAAAACCCCAGGGCAGACCGGCGAAGAGCGTGACGCAATACACTGCCTGAGCAAAGGCGTTGTAGTGCGAGCGCTGCAACGCAAAAATCGCTGGACTGATGGTGCTGTATAGCAAGGTGTGCCAGAGGCCCACACCCAGGATGCCGACCATCCAGGCTGCGTCATGGTATCGATGGTTGTAGACGAGACGGATGAAGATGTCGCCAAGACAGACAACAAGCGTAAGCAACACCGCGCCACCGAGCAGGACCAGCTTGCGATACTTCAGAAGTTGCGTGCGGTACTCGGGGCGGGGCAGCTCCTGGAACTTGGCCAGAAATGGAAAGCCTACCTTCGTGCAGAACTGATTGATAATCTGCCGCGGGATATCCGACATGGAATACGCCACACCGTAAAGCCCCAGCAGGCTGAGTGTGATGAGCTTGCCGAGGATCAGCTTGTCCGACTGTGAAGCGAGAAAGGTGAGCGCGGTACCCACCATGATCCACTTGCCGAATCTGACGATCGCCTTGACCGCATCTCTGTCCCATGCAAATTTGGGCGGAGTGAACGGCTTAAACCAGTAAGTAGCGCCGCAACGTATCGCTTCGGCAATGATGCGGCCTCCCACCAAGGCCCAGATGGTGGGACTGATCAACGCCCAGGCGACTGTCACAATGCAGGTTACGACTTGGTTGAATAACTCCAGCATTGTCAACTCGCGCACGCGCAGATGCCGCGCCATGCTGAGCACGATGGGAGATGTGTGGCCACTAATGATGCACGTGAATCCAAGCGCGATCAGAACAGGCAGCAGGACCGGTTGGTGGTAGAAACGCGAAACGGGCCAGGCAAGTATCCAGCAGCCGCTCGCGATGACATAGCCGCGGATGTATTCGATCGTCCACGCGGTGTTGACGAAGCTCGGTTCGTCTCCGCGCGGATTCTGAATCACATTGTCCTGCAGTCCGAGGTGGGAGAACAGATAGAGCCCCACGATGATGGCAGTCGCGAGAGATAAAAGCCCGAAATATGCCGGCAGAAAGAGATAGGCAAATATCAGGCTGTTCAGCAGGCGAAGAGCCATGCTTCCCGCGGTCGTCAGCCCTACAAAGATGGTTCCGTCGACAGCCTTGCGTTCCAGCTTGCGACGGCTCGCGTCGGAAAAAATCGGCGAGTCTTCCGGTGGGCCAATGTTGGGACCCAGCAGCGGTTCGGCACGGCCATCCAGCTCAGTCGTGTACTCTCCGCTCACCGCTCACCCTTTCCGAAAATGAGATGCGCCAGACACACCGGATGCATAGCGCACCGGATGCACTCGCGTCGAAAATTTACTCAATGACTATCTACGCGATCCCAAAAAGTGGCAGCTCCGCCAGTTTCAATCACCAATGCCGCCAAGTCACGCGTGTCCGAGTGCTCAGTTCTTGCTGACAAGCTGTTGCGCCTGCAACGTCACCAGCTCGGAAAGGTCTTTCTTCTCCAGCCCGTGTACTTCCTTGTTGAAGGCATCCACCTTGCTGGACCAGTTCATCGAGCAGAACTTCGGTCCGCA
This sequence comes from Acidobacteriaceae bacterium, assembly GCA_036270675.1. Taxonomy (GTDB): domain Bacteria; phylum Acidobacteriota; class Terriglobia; order Terriglobales; family Acidobacteriaceae; genus KBS-83. Next base: position 8,352 of record DATBCB010000187.1, read on the forward strand.
CATGGAGCAAAACGCCGCTTCCTTGTAGTAGTCGTCGGGAAGCGTTTCGTCATGCATTGCGCGGGCCGTCTCCGGATCGAGCGAGAGTGCAAACTGCTTCTCCCAGTCGAAGGTATAGCGCGCGTAGCTGATGGCATCATCGCGATCGCGGGCACCGGGACGATGCCGGGCCACATCAGCAGCGTGGGCGGCAATCTTGTAGGCGATGATGCCGTCCTTCACATCCTTCTCATTGGGCAGCCCCAGGTGTTCCTTGGGCGTGACGTAGCAGAGCATCGACGCGCCGTGCCAGCCGATCATGGCCGCGCCGATGGCGCTGGTGATGTGATCGTAGCCGGGTGCGATGTCCGTGACCAGCGGCCCAAGGGTATAGAACGGAGCGCCAAAACAGTACTCGACTTCCTTGTCCACCTGCTCCTTGATCTTGTCCAGCGGTACGTGGCCAGGGCCCTCAATCATGACCTGCACGTCTTCCTTCCACGCCTGCGCCGTCAGTTCGCCGAGAGTCTTCAGCTCGGCAAACTGCGCCGCATCGCTGGCATCCGCGATGCAACCCGGCCGCAGACCATCGCCCAGTGAGAAGCTCACATCATGCTTCGCCATCACTTTCACGATGCGATCGAAGTTCTCATAGAGGAAGTTCTGCTTGTGGTGGTGCG
>DATBCB010000188.1:0-4475 GCA_036270675.1 Acidobacteriaceae bacterium
TATAGTCGGCGGCGAAGCTTGCATCGTTCAGGAACTTATATTCCTTCAGCCGGGCGACCACCCCGGCAATCTTCTGCTCGCCTGTTTCACCAGCCTCGACGCGCGTCCGCAGCTTTCGCTTCAGCTCCGCGACCGTCTGCGCGCGTCGCCCGAGCGATGCGGTTGCGAAGTCGAACAGCGCAGCCTCAGTCAGTGGTTCGCGCGGCTTCTTCGGTCGATTGCTGAGGCCCATCGCATCCTTCACTTTGCATTCGCGGCGGCGGCTTGCGTCCAGCGATCGCACCATGCGTTCACCGTCTTGTACCAGAGCTGCGAGTTCTGCGGCTTCAGCACCCAATGGCCTTCGTCGGGGAAGTACAGCATCTCCGACGGTACGCCCAGTCGTTGCAGCGTGGTGAAGAGCTGCATGCCCTCGCTCACATCGAGACGGTAATCGAGCTGGCTATGCACCACCAGGGTCGGCGTCTTGAAGCGGGCCGCGTACAGCATCGGCGACCACCGGCGATACATCAGGCGATTGGTCCATGGCGTCCCACGAAACTCCCACTCGTTGAGCCACAGCTCGTCGGTGGTGCCATACGCCGATTCCGGATTGAACATGCCGTCGTGGGAAACGATGCAGCGGAAGCGGTCCGTGTGTCCCAGCATCCAGTCGGCCATGTAGCCGCCATAACTCGCGCCCAGCGCGCATTCGCGCGTCTTATCCAGGAACGGGAACTGCGTTTCCGCAACATCCAGGCCGCGCATCAGATCGATATAGGGACGTCCGCCCCAGTCGCCATTCACGCCATCGACAAAGGCCTGCCCGTAGCCAGTCGACCCGCGTGGATTGACCATCACCACAGCATAGCCGTTGGCGGCGAACAACTCCGCATTCCAGCGGTAGCTCCAACCGTCGCCCCACGCGCCTTGCGGGCCGCCATGTATAAGAAACTTTACCGGATACTTTTTCTCTGGATCGAAGCCCGGCGGACGAATCAGGAAGCCCTCGACGCGCACGCCACCCGAGCCATGAAACCAGTAATGCTCCATGTCCGGAATATCCAACTCCGCCAGCAGCGTACGGTTCAGGCGTGTCAGCGGCTGCTCCGTCACTTCAGACGGCTCGGCCAGCGGTGCAGCACGCTGGGCGCGGGTGCTTCGCAGATGCAGTGCAGGTTGCGCCCCGGTCCGCGGATTTCGCGGGACTGACTCTTCGGTTAAATTCAGCAGCGTGATCTCGGCCGGCCGCCGCGCGGTGTTGCGGCTGGCCACCATGTGGGTGTTGTCCGGCGTTACGTGCAGGTCGCCGTACTCTCCGCGCCGCGCGATGTAGCTGCGCTGGCCGGAGGCAAGATCGAGCTGGAAGATCGGCTCCTCGCCCTCATCGCCCGCGGTGAAGTAAATGCTCTGTGAATCCGGCGCCCATACGAGTTCGTCCACCCAGCGATCAAAGCTTTCCATCGGCAGGGTAATCTTTTTCGTCGCGCGATCGTACAGCGCGAGCCGGAAGCGATCGCTCTCGTAACCGGCACGCGCCTGTGAGCGCCATGCGATGTACTTGCCATCCGGCGAATACGCCGGGCTGAGGTTGCCTCCCGCGCTGGTCGAAATGCTCACCGGCTTCGCCGCCGGATCTGTCAGATCCAGCGTCCACAGTTCGACGTGTGTGGATATCGCCGGCATCGGATCGGTGTTTTCTTCAAACGTCAGCTCTTTGCTGTCCGGTGAGAATGCGTATGCGGCGGGGCCGCCCAGGGAGAAGGGCGGCACCTCATGCTCATCGCCCGGGTTCAGATCGCGCGCTGCGCCGCCGCTAACCGGCTGCAGAAAGAGGTGCGATCGCCGTTCGCCGGTGAAGGCGTTCCAATGCCGATAGAGCAGGTGAGTGAAGATCTGCGCTTTGACCTTGCTCTCGGCCTTCGCCTTCGCGCGCTCGGTGTTGCAGCTCTCTTCGTCTGGCCCGGTGCTGCATTCGGGATACACCGACGAAGCGTACAGAATGTACTTGCCGTCCGGCGACCACATCGCCCCATCGGCACCCATCGCCGCATGCGTTACCTGCCGCGAATCGCCCAGTGTGCCGCTGCGCGGATCGAAACTGGCGAGGTAGACCTGCTGTTCGCCATCGCGCGGGCTCTGGAAGAGAACCTGCGTGCCGTCCGGGGAAAAGCGTCCATGGCCTTCGCCGGGCAGCGATGCCGTCACCGGCTTTTCTTCCATGGGCTTGGTGCCGATGCCGGTGGGCACCACCCATAGGTGCGAGGTCTTCCGGTTTTGCTCGAGGTCAGCATCTGTAACCGCGAAGAGCACCCAATGGCCGTCGGGCGAGAGCGACAGATCATCGAGCCGCCGCATACGCTGCATGTCCTCGAAGGTCATGGGGCGACGCGGCGGAGGCGCCTGCGGATAAAGAGCGCACGGGACAAGAGCACAAGGGACAAGGGCAGGAAGCAGCAGCGCGGCACACCAGCAGAGACGCATGTCGAACTCGGAGGGGGAGATAGCAGACTTCCCATCCTACCTGCTCATGGTCTCCGCCGATAGCAAAAGGGATGCGGAGTGCTTACGTTGTCACGCTACTGTGAATCGCCCGAACCTGGCGCTCCACCGGGCGATGCCTTTGGCGCAGGCGCGGCACCAGAAGGCGGCGGAGGCGCCCCGCTGTCATCCGGAGTGCGCTGTCCACTTGGCCCGCGCCTGCCGTCCTGTTCGCGACGCTCGAAGCGGTCGCGTCGTTCCGATCCCAGCGTCTGCAGCGTCTTCCACTGCGCCGTAGTCAGTACGCCGCGCAATCCCAGCAGCATGCGCGCATTTGCCTTTTCCAACTCAGCGCGCGATTGCGCTACCTTGTCGATCTGCGCCAGGATGCGCGACTCGTTTGGCTGTTCCGCCGAGAGCAGCGGCTCCAGGATCGCTTCTTCTTTCTCCACCGATGCATGCTCATCGATCAGCTTGAGACGGCTCTGCAGGAAGATATCGTCCATCTTCTTCTGCTGATCTGCGCTCAAGCCCAGCTTCTGCGCAATCTCCGGGTTGTCCCACCAGCGGCCGCGCGGGCCCATGCGGAAGGCGCGCTCCATGGGCGGACGATGCGGCGCCATCGGACCCCGATCTGCACTGCCAGGTCCCATGCCGCCTCCCATGTCCGGACTTTGCAGCGGTGGAAGCGGCGGCAGTGGCGGCGCATTCGCCGCCCATTGCTGCGCCATCAGTGGCAATCCACCGAACAGCAGTGCTGCGGTGGCAGTCCAATGGATGGCGCGTGACTTTAGTAGTTGCTTCATCGTGATCCTTCTCCCTCGAACTTCTTCCAACAATTCGCGATCCCAGCGTTACAAACTTACTGACGAGAAGCCGTGCCGCCGGATGGAGTGACCGCGCCGCTGTTTGTTGTGCTCCACGACAGCGGCTGCATTGCCTCCGGTACCACCTGCGACACATCCTGATCGACCTGGTCGAGCAGCGCGTTGTCGCGTGCCAACTCTTGCTTGTCCTCGATCTCCCGCTGCTGTTGCTGCTGGTGCACCTGAGCTTCCATCGCGGCACGATGCGCCTTCCGTAGCGGCAGTCCGACGGCAAAGATCAGCAGTAGAGCCACGCTGACCGTTGCCCAGAGGCCGATCATGCTGCGCCAGCTTCGCGCCGCTGTGCTCTTTGACTCCCGCCACCCTTGCGCCGCGGCTTTCTCCTCGCCCCACTGCCGCGCGGCAGCGCCGAACCAGCTCAGCGCGTCCTCGAGGGGCTTCGCGTGCGCCTGGCATTCCGCGCATATCGCAACGTGTGTCCGCTCCGCCTCATTCGCATCGCCCATCTGCCAGCGCAGCATTGCTTCTTCGCTCAAATGTCCGCTCGTCCTCATCGTCCCTCCCCCACCTGCTGCTTCACGACGCTCAATGCGCGGTACAGGTGTGACTTCACCGTGTTCACGTTCATCCGCATGGCCTCTGCGATCTCTGGCAGTTCCAGCTCTTCCACGAACCGGAGCAGGAAGATGCTGCGCTGGCGTTCGCTCAACGTCTCTACCGCACGCCATACCGAGGCGACGCGCTCCTGCGCGATCAGCCGGTGCTCGCTCGAGCTCCCGCTATCGGGCAGCCGGTCGCTCATCTCCGACGCATCGAGCATCGCAGCGCGCTTCCAGAAGCGCAGCTTCATGCTGCGCTGCTGGTCGCGCACGAGATTGACGGCGATGCGCATCAGCCAGGTGCTCATAGCACATTCGCCGCGAAAGCTGGTGCGTGCGCCGTGCGCACGCAAAAAGCAATCCTGGGTCAGCGATTCGGCTACGTCCTCGTCGCGGGTGGCGAACAGGATGTAGCGGAAGACCCGGCCCCGGTAGAGCCGCATCCACTCCTCGACGCCGCCGGTATCGGTCACGGTCGGCGCCCGGAGATCAGTGGCGGCCATGGCATTCGCAATCACTTGTTCCATGCAGACACATAGACGAATCCGTGGCGATGGAGTTTACAGCGAGGTTGACGATGATTGTTTGG
>DATBCB010000189.1:0-1686 GCA_036270675.1 Acidobacteriaceae bacterium
GTCGCGCTCAACTGGCTGTGGATTTACGCGCGTGACCAGCGCGGCGCGCGCCTGATCACCTGGTGGGGCGGAGAGGTGGAGGGAACGGCTCCCTTTGCGCGGCCGGAGAAGGCGGACCCAAACGGTTCTCAAGCGAGACGCCAAGAAACCTCATAGGCCGGCGGCTCATCACCGGCTCTTCTTAGAGGGAGGATCGCCTGCGAGCATGAACAGCGCGTCTATAGTTTGAGGCCGTTGCGCGTCAGCTGCCGGGTGAGACTGCCGTCTGCAGGGAAGAGGGGGATGAGGCAGGCCTGGACGGCATGGTAGATGTCGGGACGTCCTTCGAAAACGCGCGAGATGGGATTGAGCGCGCTGTCGAGCTCGGGCTGCCAGCCATGCGTCCTGTCGATCACATGCGTGGCGAGGAAGCTCCAGATCCGCCGGTACCATTCTTCGTAGCTTGGGTCGGAGTTGACGGAGCCGAGCGCAGCGGCGGCGCCGACGCCCTCGGCGCAGGGCCACCAAAAGCGATCCGTCTGATCCGGTTGGTCGCTCCAGTCGAGCGTGTAGTAGAAGCCGCCAAGCTTCCGGTCCCAGCCGACCGACACGGTCCGACGGAAGAGCTCAGTCGCCGCTTCGATCATCCAACCTTTACCGCGGCCTCCAAGCTCCCAGAGCTGGACAAGCAAGCGGCTCCATTCGAGCGCATGGCCGGGCGTTGTGCCGCTGGGGCGGAACATCGGGTCTCCTCTATACGTCCGGTCGACATCCCAATTCGCGGTGAAATGCTCGGCCACCCGCCAACCCTCGTTGCGGGCGTGGCGGTCGATGATCAATGACGCGATGCTCTCCGCCTTGTCGAGATAGCCACGGTCGCCCGTCGCCTCGAAGGCCGCCATCAATGCTTCGGTGAGATGCATGTTGGAATTCTGGCCGCGGTAAGTCCCCATCCTCGACCAATCGGGATTGTATTCTTCGGTGCTCGCGCCCGCTGCTTTGTCCCAGAATCTTTCCTCGATGATCTGCGTCACGTCCTCCATCAGTCGCGGAGCGTCGGGATGCCCAACGCACCTCGCAGACGAGGCGGCGAGCAGGACGAAGGCATGGCCGTAAGCTTGCTTCGTAGGGTTGGTGGGTTTCTCATCATCCACGCCCCAGAAATAGCCGCCGTTCTCACCGTCTCGCATCCGCCCCCACAGGAACGCCATGCCGTGGTCGACGATACGCTCGGCGCCGGGCAGCCCGAGCAGATGTGCGATCGCGAAGCAATGCACCAATCGCGATGTGTCGTGCACCTGCCGGTTCGCGCCTTTGTGTCCTGGCTTCGGCGGGAGAGGCCGCGCGTTCTCGTCGAGCGCGAAGAAGCCACCCGCTGGATTGAAGCAGGGGAGTTGGAAGAACGCGAACAGGGCGCGGGCGTTATCGATGAGCCACAGCCGGTGGGCCGTCAGCGTGGTGAAGCGTGGTGTCCCGGCCGCCGGAAGGTCCTTGATTGTGGACTGCGCCATTGTACGCAAGCCTCCGTGTTACCATCGAAGAACACTAGCCAAGGGGCCAGCCGCCAGTTTGACGAGATGGTCTGCTCCATCACTAGCGGTCAAATCAAGCTCACTGGGACATCGCGCCGAAGCGGCGGCGCATACGGTCACCTCTAGTGTAAATTCTTAGGCATCTCCCGAAGCTCCTGCCATTGGGGATTATCGG
>DATBCB010000190.1:0-3624 GCA_036270675.1 Acidobacteriaceae bacterium
ACGGTGAGGCGGGTGCTGCGGCCGTTGACGCGCAGCTCCAACGCAGCGAAGTCGATGGTGCGCCCGGCGAAGGAGTACGGCGCCTCCGCTTCGGCGGGCGCGGCGGCGTCGGGCTCCCGGCGCTGCCATGCCCAGCGCCGCAGCAGGCTGTGCAACCGTGCCAGCAGGATGGACAGATCGAAGGGCTTGGGAAGATAGTCATCGGCGCCAGCGTCGAATCCCCGCAGCACATCCTCGGAGCGGCCGCGCGCTGTGAGGATGAGAACGGGCGTGCGGTCCTCGCGCTCACGCAACTGTTCCACCACAGCGAAGCCGTCGCAGCCAGGCAGCATCACGTCGAGCACGATGACATCGATGCCGGCATTGGCGGCGGCGATCTCCAGCGCGGTTTCGCCGTCGCGCGCTATGGTGGCGCGGTAGCCTTCCGCCTCCAGATTGAATTTCAATCCCTGAGCCAGATGCTCTTCGTCTTCGACGATCAGGACGTGCGGCGTGGTGCTCATACGGTGGCTCCGCGCTCCAGCGTGCCGCCCGGAGCGAGGATGCGCGGCAGTTGCAGATGGATGGTGGAACCGCGTCCTTCGCCGGCGCTCTCGGCAAAGGCGTCCCCGCCATGCTGCCGCGCGATGGAGCGCACCAGGAAGAGACCAAGCCCGGTGCCTTTCACGCGCAGGATGCTGCGGTTGGGCACGCGGTAGAAGCGGAGGAAGATGCGTTTGAGCTGCGGCTGCGGAATGCCGAGACCCTGGTCCGTGACGCTGACCATGACCCAGGCATCGCTTTCGACCGAGAGCACGATGGAAAGATGTGCTCCATCGGGCGAGTATTTCACTGCGTTGTCGATGACGTTGAGCACCGCTGTGCGCAGGTCCTCCGGATTGCCGGCGACGGCAAAGCTGGAGCCTGCGTGCAGCTCTCTTTGCTCCAAGCGGATCGCATCCTGATCCAGGTGATAGCGCAGGATCGCGGTGGCGACGGCTTCCCGCACGAGTTGATCCATATCCACACGCACCCGGATCTGACTGCGCACGCGCTGGCCGAGCTCGCCGGCCTTCAGCACCTGCTCCACGGTGGCCATCAGGCGGTCTGTGTCCTCGCTCATCACGGCGAGGAACTCCTGCTGCTGCTGGTGAGAGACTTCGCGCCGCCGCATGGTGTCGAGATAGAGGCGGATGGAGGTGATGGGCGTCTTCAGCTCGTGCGTCACGGCGTTCAGAAAACTGTCCTGCTGCTCGTTGCGGCGCACTTCGCGCACCAGAAAGACGGTGTTGAGAATGAGTCCAACGATCAGCAGCCCGAAGAACGGGATGCCGATGATCATCGGGGCAAGGCGACGCCAGTTGAGGATGATCCAGCCGACGTTGAGGGTGACGGCGACGCCCACCAGACAGACCCCGAGCGCGATGAAGAAGAACATCGCCCGACCGCGCCGCGTGATCCGCATAGGAATTGAGTTTGAGCCGGTGGCTTTAAAAAGTATAGCGGCGCAAAAGACCGTTTTCACAAACGCGATGTAAGGCCGGCATCTGCGAGGAGCAGCTTTTCTTAACGGAAAAGCTGCATCAGCAGTTCTGCCAAACCCAACATTTTTGTGAAAGCGGTCGAGGCGCCGCTATGTGGTGTAGCGATGTTGTGTCAGGCGGCGCCGGCGGGGCGCGGGTTTGCGGGATCGTACTGCGCGATCTTCACCTGCCTGGCGAGGCCGAGCTTCTTCAGCAGCCAGATGCCGTAGTAGTTGGGGTCAATCTCGTACCAGGCGAGGCCGTGACGGGCGGAGACGGGATGCGCATGGTGGTTGTTGTGCCAGCCTTCGCCGCCGGTCACGAGAGCAACCCACCACAGGTTGCGCGACTCATCGCGCGTCTCGAAGCGGCGCGAGCCCCACATGTGGGTGGCAGAGTTGACCAGCCAGGTGGAATGCAGACCAAGCGTGACGCGCAGGAAGATGCCCCACAGGACGCACGGCCAGCCGCCAATCGCCAGCAGCGCGAAACCGACCAGCACCAGGGGAATCCAGTGGTAGCGGCTGAGCATGCGATGCACGGGATCCTTGGCGAGGTCGGGAGCATAGCGCGCGAGCAGCGCGGTCTCGTGATGCAGCGCGTCACCCTTGAGGATCCAGTCGACATGGGCCCACCACCCGCCATCGTGCGGCGTGTGCGGATCGCCTTCGTGATCGCTGAGCTGATGATGGACACGATGGGTGGCTACCCAGAAGACCGGTCCGCCTTCGAGCGAGAGCGTGGCGCAGACCGTCATGGCATATTCCAGCCACTTCGGCACCTTGTAGCCACGGTGCGTCAGCAAGCGGTGGTAGCACATGCCGATGCCGACATTGATGGAAAGGACGTAGAGAACGACAGCGGCGATGAGCGCCTTCCAGGTGAAGAAGAAGAGCGCAGCCACGGCTCCGATGTGGAAGGCGATCATGAAGCCGGTGGTCACCCAGTTGCGGCGGAAGTTCTGGCCGGCGCGGCCCAGCACCGGCACGTCCTGCTTGCTGCGCGTGCGGGCTGCGACGGGGGTGGAGGGCGCGGGAGCGATCGTTTCGATAGTGGCTCCGATGTTCTCTGGGGGCGTTTCTACCAACATGTGCGGGGGACCTTTGCTGAAGATTGTTGGATGTCCTGTTTCGAACCTAACAGCGATGCTGTGCCTGGCTCCGTAACAGTTTTGTAATGGCAGTACGCTAGTAAGCATGAGACAAAAAGTTGGGGCTTCAGCTAGATTGAAACGTGGATTTTGTGTTGGTCTTTCACTTGTAATTGCCGCAGCGTGCGTCAGTGCACAGCAGATGCCGATCGATCTGCCAACCAGCAAGCAGTTGCTGCCGGTGCCGGGCACGCCGCAGCGTACCAACAGCCTGCCGATGGCGATTGCCGCTTCGCCTGACGGCCGCTATCTGGCGCTGTTGAACGCGGGATATGGGACGTATGAGTCCGAGTACCAGCAGTCGATTGCTGTGCTGGACACGACCACGGGCAAGGTCACCGACTTTGCCGAGGCGCGCACCGCCCCCCGCATGCCCCAAACGTTGTATCAGGGGCTCGCCTTCAGCGGTGACGGCACGCATCTGTATGCGTCATTCGATTCGCTCTCTGCACCCGTAGCCACAAAGCCGAACCAGACGGGGAATGCAATCGCGGTGTATCGCGTCGATGCAGGTCGCGTGACACCCGAGCGGCTCATTCCTATTCCGCTGCAGACGCTTGCCGCCGGGCATGCGCAGAATCATCTGGGCGCGCCCGTGCCTGCAGGCAAAGCGATTCCCGCGCCGGCGGGCCTGGCGGTGGTCAAGGGAAGCGACGGCGCCGAAGAGTTGCTGGTGGCCGATGACCTCTCCGACGATGTTCTTTTGATCGATGCGGCAAGCGGCGCGATACGCCATCGATTCGATCTCGCCCGAAGCCCGGTGGTCCCGTCCACCTATCCGATCGCAGTCATCGCGACGCGCGATGGCAAGCGGGGATTCGCGGCGTTGTGGAATGGATCGGCCATTGCCGAGCTCGATCTTCGATCGGGCAAGGTGATCGGCAATCTGCGCCTGATGCCTCCGGCGGACGCCACGTCGCCCGGCTCACACCCCACTGCTCTTGTATTGTCGCCAAATCAGAAGATGCTCTA
>DATBCB010000191.1:0-1633 GCA_036270675.1 Acidobacteriaceae bacterium
TCGGGTCCAGCGTTCGATCATCCACAGAGGATGCGCGTTGACCGGATGGAGGACGATGGACGAACTGTTCTCGGCGACGCGACGCAAGACCGCATTCACCAGGCCGGAGGCAAAGCTGTGACCGCTGATCTTGGTCAGCTCAACGCTTTCTGCCAGCGCGGCATGCGCCGGAATACGGTCCATGCCGAGAAGCTGCCACGCACCCATACGCAGCGCGATGGCAACTTCAGCATCCAGCGGAGACTTCCGCTGCAGATAGCGCGCGAGAACCGCATCCAGAGCGAGCTGCCACCGGAGCACGCCCATCACCAGCGCGGTAGTCAGGTTGCGATCGGCCTGCGACAGCGACGCCATCGCGGGCGCACGCAGCAGATCGTCACAGTGGGTGTTTTGAGAACGCTCCATGGCCAGCAACACACGGAAGGCCGCCATGCGCGCAGGTGTAACGCGAGGCGCCATCACGAGCCCAGACGGTCGCCGTCCACCACACCGTGACCGCGCAAGAGATCGGCGGCCGGCATGCGGCGTTTGCCTTCTGTCTGCAGTTCGGTCACTTCGAGGGCGGCTCCGTCGCCGGCCATAAAGAAAAGCCGATCCCCTTCAACCTGGAAGATTCCAGCTTCGCCGCTTCGCGCAGAAGGCGCGAGCCTCAGCCGGTGCAGCGTCAGCTTCTTCCCGCGCACTGTCGTCCATGCCCCCGGCCAGGGCTGGAAGCCACGCCAGCGGTCATAGATGGATTGCGCCAAACGCGCCGGATCGACCCGGCCGTCCTCACGAGCCAGCAACGGGGCATAGGTTGCCAGGCTGTTGTCCTGCTTTTGCGGTACGATGCTGCCGGCCTCCAGACGAACCAGCGTCTCTACCATCAGAGGCGCACCCAGCTCGGCAAGCCGCGGAAAGATGTCCTCCGCTGTATCCGTGGGACCAATCGGCATTTCGAGCCGCATCAACATGTCGCCCGTATCCATGCCCTCGTCGAGCCGCATCGTCGTCACGCCGGTGACCGTCTCGCTATTCGCCACCGCCCACTGAATCGGCGCGGCGCCGCGATACTTCGGCAGCAGCGATCCATGCAGGTTCAGATTGCCGTAGCGGGGCAGGTCCAGCATCCAGGGTGGAATCAAACGTCCGTAAGCGACAACGATGATCGCGTCCGGCCGGATCGCTTCGAGCCGCGCCTGCAGTTCTGGATTGTTGCGAATCTTCTCCGGCTGCAACACAGGCAAGCCCGCGTCGAGCGCAGCCTGCTTCACCGGAGGGACGGACAATGCAAGGCCGCGGCCGCTGGGACGGTCTGGCTGGCACAGCACAAGCTCGATCGCATGGCCAGCCTTCGCGAGCGCGTGCAGCGTGGGCACGGCGAATGCAGGTGTGCCGCAAAAGACCAGCCTCACGTCTCTACCATTCTCCCGCTCGCTGCATTTTGCGGATGCGGCGCAGGATCAGGTCGCGTTTGAGTGCGCTGATACGGAAGATGAAGAGCACGCCGTCGAGATGGTCGATCTCATGCTGGAAAGCGCGCGCCAGCAGCTCGGTTCCCTCCCGCTCGCTCCACTTGCCGAACTCGTCCTGCGCCTTCACCATCACGCGGGCCGACCGCCGCACCTTTTCGCGGATCTCGGGCAGGCTCAGG
>DATBCB010000192.1:0-2522 GCA_036270675.1 Acidobacteriaceae bacterium
CGCCGCCTCGTCTTCGGCGCGCTCATGGTCGTCGATTGCCCATCCGGTAACGCCCTCAATGCAGCCTTCGATCCACCAGCCATCCAGCACGCTCAGGCTGGGCACTCCGTTCAGCGCTGCCTTCATCCCGCTGGTGCCGGACGCTTCATAGGGCCGCAGCGGATTGTTGAGCCACAGATCCACGCCGCCCGTGAGCAGCGCGCCCAGGCGCCACTCGTAATCGGCCAGGTAGATGATGTGCAGCGAGGCAGAGGTGAGGCTCTGGGCCTCCTCAAAGATGTGCCGGATGATCTTCTTTCCCGGCTCATCCGCGGGATGCGCCTTGCCGGCATAGAGAATCTGCAGGCTGCCCGCAGACTGCGCAATGCGGGCCAGCCGCTCTGCATCGGTAAACAGCAGATCGCCGCGCTTGTACGTGGCGACGCGGCGCGCAAATCCGATAGTGAAAACCTCCTCATGAAGCTTGATGCCGGAACGTTTCTCGACTTCGGCCAGCAGCACGTGCTTGCTATCCGCATGCGCCGCCGCAATCTCCTCCTGCGGGATGTCGATGGTGTAGCGCAGGTGCATGTTGTCCTCGCGCCAGCGCGGCATGTGTTTGTCGAAGGTGGCCTGCATCGCCGGCGCCGTCCAGGTAGCCGCGTGCACGCCATTCGTAATTGCGGCGATATCGTATTCGGGGAACATCGCGCGGCTCACCTTGCCGTGCTGCATGGCCACCCCATTCACAAAGCGCGAAAGGCGCATCGCGATGTAGGTCATGTTCACCATGCCCTCGTGACAGCCGCCGAGGCGCTCCACGGCCTCTGTCGTGTCGCCACCTAAAATGCGCTTCGCCTGCTCCATGGAAAAGCGGTCGTGCCCGGCAGGCACCGGCGTATGGGTGGTGAAAACGCAATGCTGGCGCACGGCATCGAGATCGCTCTCCTGCGCGCTCGACAGCGCCCCGCCGCCCAGCGTCTTCTCCAGCAGTGCCAGAGTCAGCAGCGCCGCGTGCCCCTCATTCATGTGGTACACGCTGATGTCGTATCCCAGCGCATCGAGCATCCGAAACCCGCCGATACCCAGCACGATCTCCTGCGCCAGCCGGTAGTTCGTGTCGCCGCCGTAAAGGGAGTCGGTCAGGGTGCGGTCGCGCGGATCGTTCGCTTCCAGATCTGTGTCCAGCATGTAGATGGGAATGGTGTGCCCGGTCACGCCTTCCATGTCATAACGCCAGGCGCGCACCTGGACCGGGCGCCCCTCGATGGTGACCACAATGCGCGGCTCTTCCTGGGGCAGCCGTTGCTCCGGCTTCCACGGCTGCGACTCTTCGCTTTGCACCCCGCTCGGGTCCAGAATCTGTCGGAAATAGCCCTTGCGATGCACCAGCGTGACCGCCGCCAGCGGCAATCCCATATCCGCCGCCGAGCGCAGCGTGTCTCCGGCGAGTACCCCCAGGCCGCCACTGTACGTGGGCATGCTGGGCTCGATGGCGATCTCCATGGAGAAATAGCCGACCATGCCTTCGCTGGCGGCTAGACGAACTGCATTCAGACTTCCAGATTTCAATCTCTCATCCATCAAGCAAAAAACTCCCTCCAGGCCTCAGGTCGCAGCGGCGCTTTCGACGCCGCCAGGTACACATCGCTAGTTTCGTCTTGAGATGCGCAACAGTTTGCGCAAGTCGCATATCCGGCGAGTTTTTTGGCCCTGCACTACCCACCGGATTTCGGTGGAAGTGCGCGTATTTTAGCAACCGTGCCCCCCGGAAGGAAATCGTTTACGTATGCGACTTCCGTAGCAAAGAGTGTTGTCGAATGGGTGACGCCGTATCGCGCGGACGCCACAAACGACGGTCGACCCCCATGAATCAAGACACTTAGACGCGCCACGGGCTGCTGTGGAAATGTGCATCAGTGGGGTGAACTCAGCGGATTCCTCGCTCAATTTTCATCCGGAAGCAAATTCATTTGCGGCTGCAATGCGTCGATCGCCTCCAAGGTGCGTCCGGCGATCGCCTGCAGATCGCCATTGATGCCTTCGCTGGCCTTCAGCACCAGCTCAAGCTGTTTTTCGCGTTTGGCCCATTGCCGTTCCATGAATTTGCGCTCCTGATCGAGATCGGCTCGCATGTCGGTGAACTTCTCCGCGATCGTCTCCACCCGATGCCGGAATTGCGGTCCGGTCAGGTAGCTGTAGACCTGCTGCGCCTTGGTCTGTTCGCCTTCGCCGGCACGCCGCACCCGCGCCAGTTCGATCAGGGCCTGGCGTAGCGCCACTGCCACCGGCAATGTGCACGCCAGGCTGCTCACCCATACACCTTCGACGTGATCGAAGAGAGAAAAGTCTCGCGGCAGCGTCTGGCTGGCCAGCACCGCAACCTCCGCGCCGGCGGCACGCTGGTCTCCACGCAGCTTCGCCAGCCAGCCAGCCGACCAGTTCTGCGTCCGCTTGAACTCCCACAGAATGGTTCCGCAGGGCTGGCCTGCCGCGTCGCGTACCGCGTGCAGCAGGTCGCCGCCGAACTGCCCCTTGGGAAC
>DATBCB010000193.1:0-21979 GCA_036270675.1 Acidobacteriaceae bacterium
TGCTGCAGCCGTGGCATCTGCCGTGTGCTCCCGAAGCGAATCGGTGTTGCTCGGCGAGAAGCAGCCGGATAGCAGGAGGAGGCACGCCCCCATAGAGAGAACTCGAACCATGATGGTTCGGATGCAATTGGAGTCTAACGGGCTGTGGTACGGCAAGTCTCTTTCCATGAACTTCCTGGACGGCGCGATCTCGTAAGCTATTCCTATGTGCGCGAAGAAGATCGAGATGGAGGAGCAATCTGCGGCGCGGCGCCACAGTGCGGTGCGTTTCGATGTGCTGGTGATTGGGGCGGGGCCGACGGGGTTGGCGTGTGCGATCGAGACACAACGGCGCGGCATGCGGTCGGTACTGGTGGACAAGGGCTGTCTGTGCAACTCGCTGTTTCACTATCCGTCGAACATGACCTTTTTCACCACGCCGGAGCTGCTGGAAGTCGGCGACATTCCATTCCCGAGCCCCAACCAGAAGCCGACACGCGACGAAGCGCTGGAGTACTACCGCAAGGTAGCCGAGCACTATCAGCTCGATGTGCGCCAGTATGAGACGGTGCTGCGCGTCGAAGGGACGGACGGCGAGTTTCGCGTGCGGGTGCAGGACCGCTTCGGCCGGGAGCAGAATTATGTGACGCGGAAGATCGTGGTCGCGACCGGCTATTACGATCTGCCGAATTACCTGAAGATCCCGGGCGAGGCGCTGCCTAAAGTGATGCACTACTATAACGCTCCGCATCCGTACTACGACATGGATGTGGTGGTGATCGGCGGGAAGAACTCAGCGGCCATTGCTGCCCTGGACCTGTGGCGGCACGGCGCTCGAGTCACCTTGGTGCATCGCGGCCCCAGGATCCATCACCACGTGAAGTACTGGATTCTGCCCGACATCGAGAACCGGATCAAGGCAGGCGAGGTGGAGGCGTATTTCGAGTCGCGGGTCACCGCCATCCGCGAAGACACCGTGGAACTGGAGACGCCGAAGGGGCCGAAGACGCTGCGCAACGATTTCGTCTTCGCGCTGACCGGCTATCATCCGGATTTCGATCTGCTGACATCCTTCGGTGTGCGGATGGACAACAAGGACCGCTGCCCGGAGTGCGACCCCGAGAGCCTGGAGAGCAACGTTGCGGGTGTTTACCTGGCGGGGGTCATTGTCGCTGGCTCGCGAACCAATGAGATTTTCATAGAGAACGGCCGCTTTCACGGACGGCAGATCGCCACCGACATTGCCGCAAAGCTCGAAGATCTCACCGCACCGGCGATGCAGAGCGAATGATGGGCCGGCAGGATTTGTCCACCCTACGCTGCTTTTCACCGGAGGTGCGGCACGGTACCCTTGAAGAACAACCGACCACGATCGCTGTAGACCCCGGAAAGAGGTTCACGCGTCTTATGTGTGGAGCTCGTCCTCTTTCCGCGAGAAACGTGTGGCCTAATTCCCCCGCCCCGGAAGGAATGGATACCGATGCCCTGGTTCCGTTACCGCACGATTCGTAGCCAGTTGACGGTCGGCTTCATCCTTCTGGAGCTGCTGTTTACCATTTGCTTTGCGCTGTTGATCCTGCGCACCGAGCTGCGCGAGATTCACGCGCGTGCCCAGCGGCGCATCGAGCAGCAGGTGATTCTGCTGTCGACCATGGCCACCGATGCCGTAGTGGACAAGGAGACGCATCGGCTGGTGCCGATGGCGCAGGCGCTCGAAACGAGCAGCGCCGTCCATTTTGTGCGGCTCACCGATCCGAACGGTGCGCCGCTGCTGCCGAACAGCGGCCACATCGAATCCGGCCCGTTGACCGCGATTGAGCGCAAGCAAATTCCGCCTCCCGGTCTCCAGTTCGAGCGCCCGGACATCTTCCAAAACGACGAGGGCAATCGCGAGGCGGTGTACCCCATCCGTTATGAAAGTGAGCTGCTGGGCTACGCCTGGGTAGCCGAGAATCCTACGGCGGAAAACGAAGAGGTGGGTGCGCTGGTGCGCATCACCGCGATTGCCGGGGTGCTGGGGGCGCTAGGCTGCCTGCTGGCTTCGGCGCTGCTGGCGCGCTCCATTACGCGCCCCCTGCGCATTGTGATGAATGCGACGCGGCGCCTGATTCGCGACCCCGAGACGAAAGAGGGCTTCCCGCTGGACGTGGCGGAGACGAATGAGGCGGGAGAGCTGGCCCAGGCGCTGAACCTGCTGGTGCTGGCGATGGAGGAACAGCGTTCCGGCCTGAACGACACGCTGGCGCTGCTGGATTCCATGCTGGCGAACGCGCCTATCGGCTTTGCCTTTCTCGACCGGCAGGGCCGGTTCATCCGCGTGAACAACTTTCTCGCCGCCGGCATGGGCATTGAGCTGACTCAGTTCCTGGGGCATACCGCAGCGGAACTCTTTGGCGCGGCGGAGGCCGAGACCTTCGAACCACGGCTGGCGGCGGTCTTCGACGGGGCGCAGCAGGTCGATTCCTTCGAACTGCAGATGACCGACGCCAAAGCCGATGCGCGAACCTGGCTGGTGAATCTCTACCCCGTGCGGAGCGGGCAGCACGAGGTGCGATGGGTGGGTGCGGTGATGATCGATACCACCGAGCGCCGCCGCTCCGAGGAGACGCTGCGCCGCACCGAGAAGCTGGCAGCCGCGGGACAACTGGCGGCGTCGATTGCGCACGAGATCAACAACCCGCTCGAGGCGGTGACCAATCTGCTGTTCCTCTTGCGGACCCAGCCTTCGATCGATGGTGAGGCGCTGCGTTTTACGGAAATGGCACAGCACGAGGTGGCGCGCGTCTCTGAGATTGCACAGCAGACACTGCGTTTCTACCGCCCGTCGACCTCGCCCGCGATCGCGAATGTGGGGGAGATTCTCGACTCTATCCTGACCCTGCACAGCGGCCGGGTCCACACGCTTCGCGTGGAGGTGATGCGCCGCTATGGCGACGACATCGATCTCTATTGCCTCTCCGGCGCGCTGCGGCAGGTCTTCGCCAACCTGATCACCAATGCGCTGGACGCGCTGAATGGCGGCGGACGGCTGGCGATCCGCGCGGGGCGATCGCGCTGCTGGAAGGATGGCCGGCAGGGCGTGCGGGTGGTGGTGGCGGATACAGGGACGGGCATGTCTGCCGAGGTGCGGCGGCGTATCTTCGAGCCGTTCTATACCACCAAGCTTGCCACCGGGACGGGGCTGGGGCTGTGGGTGACGCAGGACATCATGGGCAAGCATCAGGGCACGATCGCAGTGCGCAGCCGCTGCGAGATGACGGAGAAGTACGAATCGGGCACCGTATTCATGCTGTTCTTCCCTGACTATGGCGTCGGCCGGCCGGCGGCGGCTGAGCAAAAAGGCGCTCGGGTGATCTCAGAACAACTCGCCTGAACAGCTCGCCTGATCAACTCGCCTGGACAACGGAAAAGCACGCGGCGCTCTCGAGAAGAGCCGTGCCAGAAAGAATATGGGCGACCCAAGGGCCGCCCACAATTGCCTTTCTGCGACCTTACCTGCGCGCTGCGGCGCTGTAGTTCACCTTGATCGGGTTCGTGGTGCGGTAGCGCACGCGCAGCCCGCCGACCGTGGATGGCTGGGCGCGTGGGGTGCGGGTGCGGTCGACGAAGACCATCAGGGCGGCCTCGGAGGGATTGTCCTGGCTCTGGGTCACGCCGACGCCGAAGAAGGCAGGGTCGCCCATAAGCTGGGCGGCATGCTGCTTCTGAACGGCTTTGGCGGCCTCCAGCGTGGCCGAGGGAAGGTGTATGCCCGGAGTTACAGATTCTGATGTGGGAGCCGTGCCGCTGGCGACCGCGCCGGGGGTTGTGGGAATGACACGCGTCGGCAGCCCGCCGATGGTCTGCGGGACGGTTACGCTGCCACGGCTCTGATCGACGTAGACCAACACGGCAGCCTGTCCCGGCTGGTCGAGGCTCTTGCCGGCGTCGACACCAAGGATGCCCTTGGAGGGGTCGACGATGGCGGCGCCCTGCTGGCTGGCGGCGGTCTTCGCCGCGCTCATCTGAGCGGCAGAGACGACCGCGCTGGTGGTAGCGGTGTTGGAGTCGTAGTTGAGGCAGTTCACGGTGTGGGGCGTGCCTCCCACGACGGTAAATGTTGTACCGGAGGGCGCCTGACTGAACTGCGCCAGGTTGGTGAGGACCTCGCCGATGGGCTGCCCGAAGCTTTCACCCGGCTGGGTGGCCGTTCCGGTCGAGCCGGCAAAGAACAGGGCCACCGGCTGCGCGTTTGCCGTATCGACCACCAGCGCGCCGGAGTCGCCGGCGTCGGTGAAGTAGTTGCCGGGCATGCCGATCTGGTTGGTAAAGGTCTTCGAGACATAGAACTGCGTCTCCGCGGCGTCCTTGTAGTAGGAAACCTTCACGCTGGCGCTGATGGTGTCCACCGTGCTGCAGGTCAGGCCGGTGGTGCGGCCGCTCTTGGCCACATGGATGTTGTTCACGTTGGCGGCGGAGAGAACTTCGCCGGTACCGGCGACAGGCGCAGCAGCGGCGATCTGGCTGGTGCCGCCGCCCGATGCGCCCAGCGCGATGATGGAGCCCGAGGCGTCCACATTCGCTGAGGTGGTTGTGGCGAGCGCGGCGTCCACATTCGCGGAATTGTCGATGAGCGGCACCCAATATTGCAGTGTGCCGATGGCGCGAATGCCGGTGACGCCCGCTGCGAGCTGGGTGCAGCCGGTGTCTACCAAGCCGGGCTGGATAACGGTGTCGCCGACCTTGGCCTGATCGGACTCAGCCAGCACGTGGTTGTTGCTGAGGAGGTAGAGGTTGCTGGCCTGATCCTGGACCAGCGCGCCCAGGGTTCCGCTGGCGCAATCAGCGACAAAGGATTGGCCAGTATTGGGGTCGGTCTGTACATCGACGTCGTTGTTGTTGCCGCCAGAGGTGCCCATCTGCACGGCTGTTGTCTGGGCGGCCTGGTTCTCGAGCGGCGAGGTGTTGAGGCCGGAGCCGTTCAGCAGCAGATTGGAGAAGCTGGTAGTGGCGGAATTCGCAGCGACCGCGCCAACTGCGTAGATGGCCTGCGAGGGAACGGCGGAGGGTGCCGTGTAGCTCGCCGTGCAGGAAGTATAAAAGGGGTTGGAAGAGGTGATGCTGCCGCTCTTCTGGCAAGAAGTACCGCTGATGGCGCCGCCGGCGGAACCGGCACTGGATCCGCCAGAGGGCGAGGTCGAAACGCTCCAGTTGATGGATCCTCCGCCAATTTCAGCGATGGTCGCGCTGAGGGGAACCGTGGCTCCGCTGGAGACGGTTGCGTTCTCCGGCGTTACAGCCTGGATGAAGCCGGGGGTCACGGTGACGACGGCGGTGGCGGTCTGAAAGAGATTGGTGGTCAGATTGGCCTGGACCTGAATCTGGACGGAGTCCTTGGAGACTGCGCTGGGCGGAGTGTAGAGGCCGCTGGTGGAATCGATGGTGCCTTGGCCGAGTTGGGTGTTGTCGTTGGTGCCGGTGCTAACAACCCAATTGACGTTCGTGGCCGGCTGGCCGTTGGTGAGCGTGGCGGTGAACTGGACCTGACCGTTGGTGTCGATGTTGGTCGTCGCCGGCGCGATGGAGAAGGTGGAGGTCGAGGGGTTGGAACTGGGACTGCCGCCGCCGCAGCCAGCGATCACCAGCACAAGGGGAGCGGCGCAGGCGAAGAACGCGCGAATAAAGGGATACTTCCTGCAGATGCCCGGGGCTAGGCTATCGTTCTTGTGGCCTTTCAAAGAGGAAAGGTCAGGTTGGATATCCGTTTGCCCTGCAGAGTAGCAGGGAGAAGGCTCGGGCCGGGTCATAGTCACTACTCGCATCACTACCATCCAAAGGGTTCCAGTTATTGTAC
The DNA here is from genome assembly GCA_036270675.1 of Acidobacteriaceae bacterium. Taxonomy (GTDB): domain Bacteria; phylum Acidobacteriota; class Terriglobia; order Terriglobales; family Acidobacteriaceae; genus KBS-83. Next base: position 5,813 of record DATBCB010000193.1, read on the forward strand.
GTGCACGGCGAGCCTGCCAGCCTCATAGACACGCCAGGTGGAGTGTCACAAAAGTCGTATAGCAGAGAACGATGTACCGGGGAGAAACACGGAATAGACGGGGAAGTTGCGCGAGCAGTTGCAGGCATCGGAAAACGAGTCAGCAAGCAGCCAACTCGAGAGCCAACTCGATATACGTTAGACCAAGTCAGCCGGTGCGACGCGCTTAGCTGCCAGTGCTTCTAGGTTTGCGCCAGTGAATTCGACGCCGAGCACCGTGATGTCGTCGTTCTGTCCGAAGCTCTGGGCCTGTTGCGCGATGGAGACCGCTGGCTGACTGCTGATCTCTTGCGCCCGCGCGAAGCCGAACAATTCACTGGCAGGATTCATAGCTTCGACGACACCGTCGGTCAGGAAGGTGATGCGGTCTCCCGGCTCGAGTGTGAAGGTCTGCGCGGGCGACGTTGCTTCGCTGCTCAGGCCCAGCGGGAGCGAGCCTTCGAGCTCCATCTCCTTGCCGTTGCGATACGGCGGCAGATGCCCGGCGTTGGCAATGCTCATGGTGCCGTCGGGGAGAATCTCGGCCGCCAGGCAGGTCGCGAAATGGCCACCCGAGCGCCCCAGCAGGCGCCGGTTCAGCATGGTCAGCATGGCGGCGGGATCGAAACTGTACTCGGCCTGGTTACGAATCGCACCCACCAGCACCGCCACCAGCATAGCCGCGCTCACTCCTTTGCCGGAGACGTCGCCGATCACCACCAGCAAGCTGCCATCTGGACTAGTGAGGGTCTGGAAGAAATCGCCGCCGACGGTTTGCGCGGGACGGTATTCAGACTCGACAGTGAAGAACGGTGAGGCGAGCGTCTCCGGCACCAGCACGCGCTGCTGCAACTGCTGCGCCTGTTCCAGGTCCTGTGCAATGGCCTTCCGTGCTACCTCCTGTTGCACCTGGGTGCGCACAAAACGGCACAGCGTCAGCGCAGCAATCACCAGCACCATTAGGAGAGCCGCGATATCGCCGAGAGAGATGCCCAGGCCGAAGGGATAGAACTCGCTGGAAATATGGAAGGTGGTCACAAGATAGGTGCCAAAGCAGCTAAACTCGGCCAGCAGGATGGGAACCACGGCCAGCAGCGCCTCGGCACGGTCGCGGCCGAAGCCTTCGATGAGGATGACCAGCAGCAGCACGCCCAACGCGCCGACAGACAACAGCGAGGCAGCGCTGCACCAGTGCAGCGCCAACGGGGGCACAAAGCTGAGGCCGAACAATGGCGAGTCTGCGCAGAACTGGGCCAGCATCTCCGTCGCTGTCAGCAGCCACGCGGCTAGTGGAATCCAGCGCTTCTCCCACAACCCGAACCAGTGCCACCAGAAGATGATCCACAAAGCCGTGATGAGCGGGCCAAAAAGGACGGACACCAAAAAGATATTGGCCGCAATAGTCAGCGAAAAGGACAGGGCCCCGAGCATCGCCGACAGAATGGCGATAATAGTGCCCACTAGCGCCAGAAAGAGCCACAGATACATGCTCTCCAGCCGGTCGCGCATCCACGCCCACAGCGCCAGCGGCGCGATCAGCAGAAAGAGGAGTGCCTGCAGCAGAGTGCCAAATAAGCGGCGTTGACTGGCGTCCTCGTCCGCGGCCTGCAGCAGATGTACGGTGGGAGCCAGCCCCAGCGCCGGCGGCGTGTGCATGCCGCCAACATCGGGAGCCTGAAACCGCGTGGCGGGCGACATGTAAAAGCGCACCGCCAGTTCAATCTCTCCGTCCGGTCCCGGCGCAGGCAGCGGCAAGGAGAGCGGCTGTGAACTGTAAAGCGCGACGTGGTGTGCGGAGAAGCCACCCAACTGCCCGACATAGTGACCATTGGCGTAGACCTGATAGCCGTCATCCACATCGAGCGGCATCTTGAGCGACAGCGGCTGGCCTGCATTTCTGACACGCAGGCGCAGCCGGTACCAGGCATAGCCGCTCAGGTCGGGATAGCCGCGCTGCGTTCAGCCGGGCACGAAGCCCGCTATGCCATTCACCAGGTCGACCGACCCGGCCTTGGGCGCCAGGTCCATCGTGGCCCAGTGCGCATCATCGAAGCCGGGCTGTGCCCAGACGGGCGACCCACCGATCCAGGGTGAGTCGCCCGGCGAGAACTTCCACGGCCCGGTCAGCGCAACCGCCGAGTTGCCCAGCGTGACCACCTGCGCGGGAGCTGCGAGAGTCTGCGGCCACGCGGAGACGGACGAGGAAACCCACAGCAGAGCCACGACACAGAGCGAGCTGATGCTGCGCATGGCAGCGAGGGTAGCATCCGCGCCGCCTGAGCAGCGACAAAATACGCGCTCTTCAAAGGTGCTGCCGTAAGACCATAGCTTCGCCTAGCCAGTCGCCAGCGCGATCCCTCTACCGCGCGGCTGCGGTATTCCGGGTCAGAATGACGATCGATTTCCTCGAACAGAATTGACTGGTAGGGATTGACTGAAAAAACTAAACCGTTCAGTATTTATTTAGGGTTGGCGAAGTATCTGTCGTAAGGGATTCCGGGAATGATTTCGGTACGCAATCTGGTTAAAAGCTTCGGCGACTTCACTGCTGTGAAGGACATCACCTTCGATGTCGCGCAGGGGGAGATCTTTGCCTTCCTCGGGCCCAACGGCGCCGGCAAAACGACGACCATCAAAATGCTGACCACGCTGCTGCGCCCCACCAGTGGGCGCATCGAGCTGGACGGTCTCGATCCGACAGTCAAGCAGAAGCAGGCGCGACAGCGCTTCGGCATTGTCTTTCAGGATCCCAGCCTGGACAACGAGCAGACCGCGTGGGAGAACATGGAGCTGCACGGTGTGCTCTACCATGTGCCGCGCAAGCTGCGCGCGGAGCGCACGGAAGAGCTGCTGAAGACCTTCGAGCTCTGGGAGCGCAAGGATGACTACGTCAAGACCTTCTCCGGCGGGATGAAGCGGCGGCTGGAGATAGCGCGCGGCTTCCTGCACACGCCGAAGATCCTTTTTCTGGACGAGCCGACGCTGGGGCTCGATCCGCAGAGCCGTAATCAACTCTGGAGCCACGTCAAGCGCCTCAACGAAACCGAAAAGACGACGGTCTTTCTGACCACGCACTACATGGACGAAGCCGACCGCGTCGCGCATCGCATTGCGATCATGGACCACGGAAGCATCGTGGCCCAGGGCACCTCGGCGGACTTGAGAGAGCAGACGAAAACCGATTCGCTCGAAGCGGCATTCCTGGCGCTGACCGGCTCTTCGCTGCGCGACGAAGCGGCGGATTCCAAGGACCGGTTGCGGCAGGTGGCGAAGATGTGGCGGCGGTGACTGGCCGTTACGGGCGGGCGCGGAACTAGCCGTTCGGGCAAAGGCGCCTGCGGCGCAGAGGGCCGGGTTCACTTCCTTCGGTCGCTCACGTTTGGATTTGTGGGCTAGCGAGGCTGCGTCCCATGTCCCAACACCAGGGACACGGGGCGGCCGGATCGTTTGCAGTGTGAATAGAGTTTTTGTGGAGGATCGAGCATGGGCGCGATTTATATCCTGTGGTTGCGAGAGCTGAAACGCTACGTGCGTTCGCGCGTGCAGATGGTGGTGTCGCTCGGGCAGCCGTGCCTCTATCTGCTGGCGCTCGGCTTCGGGTTGGGGCCGGTCTTCAAGCAGGCGGGCCACGGCAGCTATCTGCAGTTCATGGCGCCCGGCGTCGTCGGCATGACGGTGCTCTTCAGCTCCGTCTTCTCCGGCATCGCGATGCTGTGGGACCGGCAGTTTGGCTTTCTGAAGGAAACGCTGGTCGCGCCGGTCTCGCGCATGCAGATCATGGTGGGCCGCACGCTGGGTGGCGCGACGGTGGCTGTGATCCAAGGCGCGTTGATCCTGATCATTTGCCTCATCGCCGGCTTCCGTCCGCATAGCTGGCTGGCCATTCCCGTCGCCTTTTTCTTTGTCATCATGATCGCCGTGGTCTTCGCGGCGCTGGGAACTGCGATCGGTTCCGTCATCAAGGACATGCAGGGATTTCAGCTGGTCATGAATTTCCTGGTGTTGCCGATCTTCTTCCTGTCGGGCGCGCTGTTTCCGTTGGCGAATCTGCCGCTGGCGATGAGCATCATCACCAAGCTCGATCCGCTGGCCTATGGCGTGGATGGGCTGCGCGGAACGCTGATCAACAACTGGCACTTCAGCCTGTCGCTCGATGTGGCGCTGCTCGCTGCGATCGCCGCTGTCTTTCTCAGCGCGGGGGCATATCTCTTCTCCAGGATCGAAGCGTAGGGATGGCGAGACCGCGTAGCGCGCAGGCGCACAAGAAGGTTCTGAACGCCGCGATGGAGTTGTTCTCCGAACGCGGCATCGATTCGACCAGCATGGATGCCATTGCCGAAGCGTCCGGGGTCAGCAAGGCCACCATATATAAACACTGGCCGGACAAGGACGCGCTCTGCCTTGAAGTGATGGGCTACCTGCACGGCCTCGATGAGGAGCCGCCGGTCTTCGACTCGGGCGACTATCGCGCCGACCTCATCGCGCAGCTTCAATATCACCCTGCCGCCGACCGTAAGGCGCTGCGGGAAAAGATGACCCCGCAGATGATTGCCTATGCGTCACGCAACCAGGTGCTGGGCGCTGCGTGGCGCGCACGAGTGGTGGAACCGGCACGGATGGCATTGACGAACCTGCTCAAACGCGGAGAGAAGCGCGGCGTTCTGCGCCACGGCATTGATCCGGAGGTTGGCATCGCGCTGCTGCTGGGACCGATGATCTACCGGCATGTCTTTGCGCGGAAGCTGGGGCAGAAGGTTCCGGAGAATCTGGAAGTGGCGGTGGCCGATGCCTTCCTGGCAGCGTTTGGAACGGGGAAGCAGAAGACGACCCGCCAGACGACGACGCGCCGATGAGCGGTCGTGCCGCTTGCTCCGCGCTGGTTGAGCCACAGAGTCGCTGACGCGCGACGATGCGCGAGTGTTGAGGCGGAACAACGCGGGAGAGGAAAGCAGCACCGGCCCCTCTAGAGGAGCCGGCGCAGGGAAGGGTCAGCCTTAAGCTGCGGCCGTCTTGCGGGAGCGACGGGCGACGGCCTCGCGCGCGGCAGCGGTCGTCGGCATCACAGCGACGGCGGCGGTTGCATCCGCAGCGCGCAGATGACGGAGCTCGCGGCGGCTCAGCGGCTTCATCGTGTCAGGCGAGTAGAACACCTGCTGGCTGCAGTCCATGCAGACCTTGTAGGTGTGGCCTTCGATGGTGAATGGGCGTGAAAGACTGTTGTGGCGGCAAAAACCGAAGATAGCCTCAAAGACAGATTGAAAGAAATCCATAATCCAGCGCATTGTGAAGCTCCTCGTGGTTGAGAGCGGCTCTGGTTGTTCGGGTCCGTTGCTCCGGGCCCGAGTGCACACATGAGATGCTGGAAGCCTGAAACAGTCGCTTGTAAAAGGGAAGTATTTTTCCCTGACCCTCGAATCCCGCATCAGACTCCCGAAGTTCTGCTGAGGTGTACGTTAGCAAGGACGCGGCAGAAGGCGAAGAAGTTTTGACTATTACTGGCCTTACGGGTGATACGGGTCACCGGGTTCTGGAGTGGGGAAAATGGTTACCAAGGAATGGCGGCACCTGCTTTGCGGTGTCAAAACGGGCCGGCATCGGTAGCCCGGGGCTGTTTGGCACCGCCCCGCCTCAAAAAAGATCACAAGGTCGTTACAGAAATGACGATCTTGCCGAAATGCGAAGCATCTTCCATCGTGGCGAAGGCTTCCCGGGCCTCTCCGAAGGAAAAAACCCGATCCACTACGGGACGGAGGCCGGTCTGAGCGATGGCGCGGTTCATTTCCAGGAAATGCTGGCGCGAGCCGACGTAGATGCCGCGTATCTGTAACATTTTGTGGAGAATTGGAGTGATGTTGAGGACCTGCTCCCGGCCTGTGAGCACGCCGATCTGGGCAACGACGCCACCTATTCGGGTAGCCGCCATGGACTGCTGGAAGGTGCCTGCGCCGCCGACTTCCACGGTGAGATCGACCCCGTGTCCATCGGTCTGACTGACTGCCCACCGTGCCCATTCTGGATCTTCCCGGGAATTGTGGCCGGTATCGAGTCCCAATTCGGCCGCGCGGCGTAACTTGCCGGGGCTCGATGAGGTGCCGAGAACGCGGGCGCCCAGTGCTTTGGCGAACTGCAGGGCAAAGCAGGAGACGCCGCCGGTGCCCTGGATCAGGACGGTGTCGCCGGACTTGACCCGGCCCGCGGTGGTGACGGCATTCCAGGCGGTGACGCCGGCGCAGGGCAACGTGGCCGCTTCCTCGAAGCTGAGGTGGTCCGGGATCTTTACCACTCCGTCTTGCTGCAGGAGCACCTGCTGCGCGAGTGTGCCATCGATATCGCCGCCGAGGGCGCCTTTGAATTTTTCGGGCGCCGGATCGCCCTCGAGCCAGTGCTGGAAAAATGTGCCGGCGACCCGATCGCCGACCGCGACTTGCGTTACACCGCCGCCAATAGCGGCAATGGTTCCGGCGCCGTCCGAACATGGGATGCGATGCGGCTGGAGCTTCGGATTGTAGGCGCCTTTGACCATCATCAGGTCGCGGTAGTTGAGCGAGACAGCGTGGACATTGAGGACGATCTGTCCGGGTCCGGGCTGGAGTGCGGGAACCTCGTCGAGCGAGAGCTTGTCGATGCCGAATGCGGGAATGCGCCAGGCCTTCATGGGTTTATTAGAGCAGGGACTGGCCGTCCGGGCGACTGCGCCTTTGGCGCGGGAGGTGGGACTCGCTCCCTTCGGTCGCTCACGTGCGGTTTTCGCGGGTGAACTCAGGACTGCAGGTCCTTCAGTTCATTCAGGATGACACCTTCATCTCGTTTCTGATCATCTCGTTTCTGATCTCTGATAAGCGGTCTAGCATGGAGGTATGTCGAAGGGTTGGGAGTCGAAATCGGTGGAGGAGCAGCAGGCGGAGCGCGCGGCGCCGGTCGAGGTGAAGTCCAGGATCGATGGAGCGAAGGCGCGGGCGCGGCAGGCGCTGGAGTTGCAGCGCGAGCAGATTCTGTCGACGCGCACGGCGAATCCGCACCGGCGGGCTGCGCTGGAGGCAGCGCTGGCGCAGGTGGAGGCGCAGATCGTCGCCCTCGATGCTGCGGCGTCTCAGGAGAATTCGTAACGATTACGGGTTCTTATCGGCGGCGGCGACTGCCTTCTGCGATGTGATGTACTCGCGAGCGTGGGCGAGCTCCGGCCGTTCGGCGTCGCTGTTCTTCCATGCGACGAGAAACCTCGCATACTCCTCGTGCGCGGTTGCCGTGTTGCCGGCCGCTTCGCTGGATCGCGCCATGCCGTAGAGGCTGAAGCCGGAGTTGGGGCGATCGTGGAGGGCGCGGCTGTATGCCGCGTGCGCGCCCGCCGCATCGTCTGCGCGGAGCAGCGCCGCGCCTTCGGTTTCGCCTACCGGCCGGATGTAGGCGGGCGGCTCGCGATAGCCGATTTTCTTTTCCTCCTGAGCCGCCTCGGCGAAGAGCGACTTTGCCTCGGGAAGGCGCTTCTGCGCGGCGCGGATGGTTGCGCGCAACTCCAGCGACATAACGGAGAGATTGCTGAGCAGCGGCGCGGCCTGTGCATCGGGCATCACGACCGCCATCGCGGGCGCGGCGAGCGAAGGCTTGTTCGGCGCAGGCTCATCATGGAGATGCTGGGAGCGCCGCCATAGCTCTGCATCGAGTTGCTGCGATGCCGCCGCGGACGCCGCGACATCGCCGGCTTCGGCTGACTGCATGCCGGTGGCGAATTCCTTCAGTTGGCCAGCGAGAAAGGTGAGGTTCTCCAGTTTTGTGTCTGGCTGACTCTCCTTGAGCATCTGGAGGACTGCCTGCCAATCGCCGGTGCGCAGCGCGAGGGGAAGCAGAGGATCGAGCCGTGTCATGCCATCGCGCGGCACGTGAGTGTAGAGGGTGGGTGCAAACTCTCCGCGTGCGCCGGAGAGCTTCGCGGAGAGCGTCGCCGCTTCCTGCATCTTGCCCTGCTCCATCATGTTCGCGATGGCGTACATGAGGTTGTGAACGTAATTCCAGTCGTTATCGACGGCGACATGCTGCTCGCGCTGGTAGCGCTCCTCGACCGCTGTGGATGCGGCGAACCAGTGCTCGGCCTCGGCGTAGTCGCCGGTGCGGTAATAAATGTGGCCGGGCATGTGGACCATGTGGCCGGAAGCCGGAGCGAGGCTCGCAAGGAGCGCCGCGCTCTTCAGCGCCTGTTCGGGATGCGGACTGGCTTCGACGGCGTGAATCCAGTAGTGGTTCGCGGCGGAATCATCGGGCGCCGCCTTGAGCACCTCCTGAATCAGCACGATCTGTTCCTTCTGCCCCTTTTTCGGCTCGCCGTTGTCGTCGTAACCGTCACGCAACGTACCGGCGAGGAAGAGTTTCGCCTGCAGGTCATCGGGATATTGCTTCACGATCTGCCGCCAGATGGCGGTCTCCTTCGCCGTGTCGGGATCGTCGCCGGGCTTGGCTGCGATGACGGATTGGTCGGATGAGGAGGCGGCGTCGATGTAAGGCCGCTCGTGCTTGCTGACGTGCGGCCTGAGCCGGACGGCGTTGGCGAGCGCCTGCTGCGTGTAGGCATTGGGCTCGCCATTGCGGAACATCAGCGCCTGATAGAGGCCCCAGTAGCACATGGCGCATTGTGGATCGACCCGAACACCCTGCTCGAAGGCGCGCTCGGATTCGTAGTCCCAGAAGTCGTGCAGCAGGGTGAGGCCCTGGTTGAACCATGCCTGCGCCTCGGGCGTTGCCGTAATGGTGAGATGGCTGTTGCCGATGCCGCTCATCTTCACGGGCGCGGGCAGCGACTCGGGGGCGGGAAGCGCTTTCGTCTGCATGCCTGCATGGCATGCCGCGGTGCCCTGGGCTGATGCTACTGCGGCGGTCGCGGATAACGTAATGATCGCGGTTGCAATACAGAAGATCCGACGAAGTCGAGCCGGGCAGGACATGATCGCTCTTTCTGACGTCGCACGGACGGCTGGCGCATCGGGCCGCCCTGGTACGTGCGGGATGACGTGGAGGAGGTCGCAGGCAGTATACGTCGCTAGTGCAGCACGACCAAAGCCGAGGCGAGAGTGGTGCCCAGGACGATGATCCAGGGCTGAACCTTGAAGCGCGCGAGAAGAACGAAGGCAACGCATGCGATCACGGCATCCGCAATGCCGTGGACAGCCGTCGTGATAAGCGGACGGTAGAGCGCGGCGGCGAGGACGCCGACCACGCTGGCATTGATGCCCCCGAGCAACGATCGGACAAGCATACGACGGCGCAGTGTCTCCCAAAACGGCAGAACGGCGGCCATGAGAAGCAGGCCGGGAGAAAAGAGCGCAAGCAGCGAACACAGACCGAGGAGCAACGGATGTGGATTGGGCCGCGCGGCCGCGCCTACATAGGCGGCAATGGAGAAGAGCGGACCGGGGAGTGCCTGTGCTGCTCCGTAGCCGGCAAGAAACGATGGCTGCGCGAGCCAGCCGCGCTCGACGATGCTCGCGTCCAGCAGCGGCAGCACCACATGGCCGCCACCGAAGACCAGCGCGCCGGTGCGATAGAGGCTGGCGAGGACCGCGATGAAGATACTGTGGCTCCTCGACAGCAGGAGCGCGGACACGAGTAGCACCACAAAGGCCGTTGCTGCCGCGGCGCTGCCCCGTCGCGAAATAGTGGCTTCCGAAATAGTGGTCTCCGAAATAGTGGTTTCCGAAACAGTGGTTTCAGGGAGCGGATCGCCGCCCGTCACAGGGTTTTGTCTGCGAAGCAGCACCAGGCCGGCGATGGCGCCAGCAACTATCGCGGATGCGGTCGCGTAAGCCGGCGGTGCGAAGAGTGCAATCACGCCGCCCACCAGCGCGATCGCGAGGCGCGGCACGTCCGGCGCGAGCGTGCGTTGCATCCGCAACACCGCCTGCGCGACAACCGCGACCGCGACTAACTGCAACCCGTGAAGGGCGGCCGTGGCCACTCTGCCCGGTTGGTGACCATATCCGTAGGCGAAGGCCAGCATCAGGATCGCAGAGGGCAGCGTGAAACCGGTCCACGCGGCGAGGCCGCCCAGCCATCCGGCGCGCAGCAATCCGATGGCAAAGCCGACCTGGCTACTCGCCGGGCCGGGCATGGACTGCGCGAGAGCGATGACCTCGGCGTACGAGGCTTCCGTGAGCCATTTGCGGCGCTCCACGAACGCATCACGGAAGTAGCCCAGGTGGGCGATAGGACCGCCGAAGGAGATGCACCCGAGACGCAGGAACGCGACGAAGACCTCAAGGGGCGAGGATCGCTGGCGGTTATTCGCCATCCATGAAGCGCCTGGTGTCGCACGAGATTCGGCCGGGGCCGATTGAGAGGATGGCGATGAGGCCGAGAGCCATGCAGAAGTCTACGCGCCCCTCGTGCATGGCGGGCCAGAATCCCTGATGGACGAGCATGGGGACCTTGGTGGTCGCGATGGCAACGCTGATATCGATGAGCAGTGGGATGGCGGCGAAGCGGGTGACGAGGCCGACCATGAGCAACATGCCGCAGGCGATTTCCACCACACCCACGAAGGGCGCGGTGATGTGCGGGTAGGGGATGCCGATCTTGGCGAAGCGGCCGACGCCGAGCGCCGCGGGAAAGAGGAGCTTCTGGATGCCCTCGGTGAGGAAGACCCAACCGACGAGGAGGCGCAACAGGAGCGCTGCCCCATGCGTGTGAATACGGTGGATGATCGCCCAGGTCCATCGTCATTATCTCCAGTCCACACCTACACGTAGTCGAACAGGCTCATGAAACCGAAGTCCATATGTAGTTGCTGGTGGCAATGAAAGAGCGTGGGCCCGGGATTGTTGGCGACGAAGTCTATTTCGACCTCCTGGTAGCCGCCTAGCATCACGACATCTTTCATCACGCCGGAGGTCGGTTGGCCGGCGATGCGCGTCAGCTCAAAGCTATGGCGATGCAGATGGATGGGATGGATATCGTCGCTGGCGTTGCGCATGCGCAGACGATAGCGCCGACCCTGCCGCAGGTGAAAGGACGCTGGCGCCATCATCTGGTTCGCTGGATAGGCGACACCATTGATCGTCCATAGATTGAAGCCGTCCGAGGCGGCGTTCTGTTTCTCGAAGAGCATCTCGAAGGTATCGTCGGGCGGCGTCGCCGGGGCGGTCACGTGGCCGAAGTGCGTGTAGTTCCATTTGAAGGGTTGTGGCGGGAGCCACTGTGCCTTACCCTTCGCGCCGGCGTATTCGATGACGATGCCCATGCCGTGACGGCGATCGTCGTCGGCCAGGTCGCCCATGATCCACACGCCGGGGTGGCGCATCTCGACGATGGCGGAGACACGCTCCGCCGTGCCCAGCCACAAACCCGGCACACGCACAGGCGCGGGAAGCGGATTGCCGTCCATGGCGATGACGTTGAAGGTGTGACCGGGCAGTGCAAGGCTGCGGATCTCGCCGGCGCTCCCGTTGAGCACGTGGAAGAGGACCCGCTCGCCCTGCTTTACACGGATAGGCTCGCCATGGCCCAGCATCCTGCCGTTGATGGTGAAGGCGTCGTAACCGACTTCGTAACCGTGTTGGTTGCCTTTTGAGAGCGAGGCCTGCATCGCGCGCTCACCCTGATCCTTGAGCGCCGCGACGGTAGCGGCGGGTGACAGAAAGTTCATCGCCATGTCGCCGCCACGGCTGAGCGTGGGCTGAAACTCCTTGAGCGTGAGAAAGATTTCACGATCGTAGGCCCCGGGATTGTGCTTTGGCTCGATGTATACGGGACCGACGAGGCCGCTGTACTGGCCGGCGCTGAGGTCTGCGCCTGCGCGGACGTGGGTGTGATAAAAGCGCAGACCGGACGGCCCAGGTATGAAAGAGATGCGGCGACTACCGTGCGGCGGCACGAACGGGGTGCCCTCTTCGGCGGCACCATCCACATCCGCCGGGACGAACTGGCCGTGCCAATGGACCTGCTCCGGCCTGTCGGTGTGATTGGCGATGTCGATGGTGACGCGTTGGCCTTCTTTGAAGCGCAAGAGCGGCCCGGGGAACTGGCCGTTGTAGGTGGCAGCCGAAATGATGCGATTGGGCGCGAGCTCGATAGGGGTAGTGGCGATGGTGAGGGCGTAGTCGGCTCGCGTGTCGCTTGCTGCGTCCTGCGCGCTCGAGGAGAAAGGCTGACCGAGAAGCGAAGAAGGTTCGAGCAGTGCTGCGCCCGCGAACGCACAGGATGTCCCGAGGAATGCTCTTCGCGATGTATGACCATCTCGCATGGCGGCTCTCCACCAGCGACCATGGTATGCCAAGAGCACGAAGCGTCCGCGGTGAGACTCCGAGGTTCTGCCTACTTCGAGGCCCGATGGAAGAGCAGCGAGTTGGCCTGCGCAACGGGTGTGAGCAGGACTTCGGATATGTTGACGTGCGCAGGCCGGGTGACGGCATACAGGATGGCGTCGGCTACGTCCTCGGGCGTCAGCGGCGTGATGTTCTCGTAGACTTTGGCGGCGCGTGTCTTGTCGCCGCGGAAGCGAACTTCACTGAATTCTGTTTCGACCATGCCGGGATCGATAGTGGTGACACGCAGCGGCGTGCCGAGCAAGTCTTCGCGCAGGCCTTCGGTGATGGCGCGCTCGGCGGCCTTGGTGGCGCAGTAGACGGCGCCATTGGGGTACGTCATGCGGCCGGCAGTGGAGCCGAGATTGACGATGTGACCGCGGTCGCGTGTCACCATGCCCGGCACCACGGCGCGTGTGACGTAGAGCAGGCCCTTTACGTTGGTGTCGATCATCTCCTCCCAATCCTGGCGCTTGCCTTCGTAGACTTTGTCCAGGCCGCGGCTGAGGCCGGCGTTGTTGACGAGGATGTCGATGGCCTGCCATTCCTGCGGGAGTGCGGCGACGGCGCGTTCGACAGCCGCGTGATCCGTCACGTCGAGTTGGAGAAGGTGCACGCCTGCGGCGTCAGTGAGTGTCTTGCGTGCGGCTTCGAGACGGTCCTGGCGGCGCGCTGCGAGAATCAGGCGCGCGCCCTGGGCGGCGAAGGCCTGCGCGGTGGCGAGGCCGATGCCGGAGCTGGCGCCGGTGATGAATGCGATTTTCTGTGCGAGCGTCTGATTTCGACTTTCCGGGGACATGAGAGACATCAATCCTTTTCTGCGGGGAGTGGGGCGTCCAACTGGGCAATGCGGTATTGTCCTACGGCCCAGTCCTCATCGGCGAATCCGGCCTCCTTCGCGCGGTTGAGGACGTCGGCGAAGTAGTCGGCGAGCCGCATGCGGACGCGAGCATCGGCTGCGGCTTTGCGTACGAGACGCGTGTCCTTCATGCCGAGGGAGACGGTCGCGCCGGGATGCTGCGGCGGATTGAGGATGGTTTTGCCGTAGTTTTCATAAAGCTGCGATTGAAAGAGCGCGCTGTTGACGGCCTGATGGAAGAGCGCAGGATCGATGCCCTGCGATTCGGCGAAGACGAAGGCTTCGGAGAGGGTCTGGATCATGGAGGTGATCATGAAATTGCCGCCGAGTTTGAGCGCGTGCGCCTGCCAGGGCTCGGGGGAGACCTCGGTGAGGCCGCGGCTGACCGACTCCAGCAGCGGCCGGACTTGTGCGAGCGGCCCGTCCGAGCCGCCCGTGACGATCCAGAGCTTGCCTGCCTCGGCCACGGCTGGCCGACCGAAGACCGGCGCGCCGACGTGATGCTGGCCGCGCTCCTGGTGTGCGGCGGTGATGCGGTGCGCAAGGAGGACGCTGATGGTGGAGAGCGTGACGTGAATGGCTCCCGGCGGGAGCGCGTTTAAGAAGCCATCGCCTCCGGCATTATTTCCTGCATCGCCGAAGACGACCGCCTCGGTCGCGACATCATCGGCCAGCATGGTGAATACGACGGACGCATTCGCAACCGCCTCCCTGAGCGATGAGGAGATGCGGGCATTGCCGCCCTGGAGCGCTTCCGCTTTGCGGCGATCACGGTTCCACAGCGTGACATTGTGGCCATGCTGAAGCAGCAGACGCGCGATGGGTGCGCCCATCTGGCCGAGGCCGAGGAATGCGAGATTGGCTGTAGGTGGCACAGGAACTCCTATGGGAATGTCGTTCAGTTTCTTCGATGAAGAAAAGTAGCAAAAGGAAACAGGCTGCCGGATGAGGGCAGCCTCAGTGAGTTGGGCATTCCATCTAGCCTTGCGGACCGGGCGGATTGCTGACGCCGCTGGGATTTGCAGGCGCCGGCGGTGGTGCCGGCTGCGATGGATACGCCGGTTGCGAAGGATACGCCGGCTGCGGTGCTGTGTACGGTGCCTGAGCACCTGCGGCGGGTACGGGTGTCTGTCCCGGCGCTGCCTGATTGGGGATGCCGATGGAGGGCCCGGAGACAACCATTTCGACGCGGCGGTTCTGCTTGCGGCCCGCAGCAGTGCTGTTGTCCGCTACAGGACTTGCCATGCCGTAGCCGATAGCGCTCACGTTCTGCGCAGAAATGCCCTGCGTCATCAGGAAGCTCTGCACGGTGCTCGCGCGCTGGTCGGAAAGTTTCTGGTTGTACTGCTCGCCGCCGACGTTGTCCGTGTAGCCCTCGACCTGGACCTTGAGATCGGGATGGGCGAGGAAGATGCCTGCGATGCGCGCCAGCTTGAGCTGCGTGTCCTGCTTCAGATCATAGCGGCCAGTCGCGAAGAGCACGTCGGAGAGATTGACGACGAGGCCGCGCGGCGTCTCCCGTGTCTGGAGAATGGAGTTCAGCTGCTGGCGAAGCTGCTCGCGCAACTGCGCCGCCTGGGCACGCGCCGCGGCTGCCTGTTGCTCCGCAGATTGCTGAGCGGCTTGCGCGCGCTGTGCGTCGGCCTCCGCCTGCGCCCGCTGGGACGCCTCGCGCTGCGCCTGGAGTTGCGCCTGCTGCTCGGCAAGCTGGGACTGCTGTGCCTCCAAACGCGACTTTTCTGCGGCGGCGTTTGCCGCATCCTGTTTGGCCTTCTCGTCGGCTGCCAGGGCGGCGCGCTGCTCCGCCTGGATTTTGCGCAGGGTGACGAGGCGTGCGTCTTCGGCGGTCTGAACGGCGGCGCGGGCGAAGGTCACTTCCTGCTTGCGATTGTGCTTGTGCTGGTCCATGTCCTGCGCGTTGGAGAGCTGCTCCTTCGCGCGGGCGAGGATGTCGGGTGCGTACTGGTCCGCACCTGCGGCTTCCGCGATCTGCACGGCGTTGATGGCTTCGTAGAGTTCGAGCGGCGACTTGTTATTGCGCGTGATGGGATTCAGCACCTTGCTGCCAGTGGTCTTGGTGTACACACCGCGCGGCAACAAGGAGTAGTGCGCATCGATCGGCGTGACGACTCCGACAGTCTTGTCATGCAGCACCACGTTCTGCATGACCACGACATCCGAAGGCATGGTGACGGCGAAGTACGGTTCGGCGGTAACGATGAGTCCGAAGGCCTGCATGCCGGTTGTGACACGGATATAAGCCTTCTTGCCGTCGGGCAGAATCTCGCCGAGGCTGCTGGGGCGGCCATCTGGCGTGATGGCCCAGAGAACGTAGGTGAGGTATTCCGGCCCGAAGTTATTGGCGGGGGGCAATCCTTCAAAATGCGCCTCGATGGTGGCATTTCCTTTGCCGTTGTCGACGGTGGCCTGGCCCTTCGCGTGCGGAAGAAGGCTGGTCCCCTCAAAGCCGATGCGGGTGCGCCCGGTGCGGTTAAAGTAATTGACCGCGGGAATGTTGCGGCCGATGACCTGCACGCGGTAGAGCGGCTCGCCATTGCGCATCTCCTGCGTGGGCGGGGGCGTCTGCTGCATCACCGGGCTGACGTCCTGAGCAAGGCAGGGAAGCGCGAACGCACAAGCGAGAGCTATGGCGCTGAGGGCTGTCTTCATCATTGAGACTCCTTCGGAAATTCGCAGCTGGAGAATGTCTTCCAGACTGTTGCAGCAGGGCCGCCGGAGGTTAGAGCCTGAACGCGCGCGGCGCCGAGCTGTTCCGTGCCGTCGTCAGAGGAAGATTGCATGTAGAGAATGGATGCCGGTATGGCGAAAATGGCTGTGGCGGCCGGTAGGGCCGCCACAGCACATCGATGGTTGCATGTAGGCTTAACCCTGCGGCATCACGAGCTGATGGGCGATGGCGAAGAGCGCGAGCTCGAGCCGGGTGGAGACGCCGGTCTTGTCGAAGATGTTGGACAGGTGCCGCTTCACGGTCTCTTCGCTGAT
>DATBCB010000194.1:0-4692 GCA_036270675.1 Acidobacteriaceae bacterium
GTCGTCAGCAGCACGCCGTCGCCGTTGGTGTCGATGCTGCCGCCTTCCAGCACCAGCTCGTGTCGCGTGCCATCCGCAAGTGTGACGGTTGGCGTGAACGATGGCACTTGCAGCAGCTCCGCCACCCTGCCGGGCAGCGCATTGTCCAGCTCCCAATCCGGGTACTTCGCCCACGCATTGAACTTCCAGTTTGTTACGGCGAGCGAGCCCTCTCGCTTCACAAAGATCGGTCCCGAGTCCCGCGTCCACACGCGGTTGGTCGGCCAATGGTGAAAATGCACGTTCGCAGTGTTCACCTGCGCCCGCTTCAACACGCCACGCGCACGCTTCTCCGCATCCGCATTCTGCACGAGGATGTGCACCTGTTCCACCGCGGCGAGCTGCCGCACGATCTCGGCATATACCCAGGGAATCGGCTGGAAGCGTCCCGGCCAGTCGCTGGCATTGTGCGGCCAGGCGATCCATGTCGCTGTGTGCTGTTCCCACTCCGCCGGCATGCGATAGCCCAGCGCGTGCGGCGTGGTGTTCTCTGTCACTTCGTGTCCACCCGTCATTTCACGTCAACTCTGGAGCTGAGCGGCGGGTCCAGAAACCTCTGCACGATAGGCCCATAGGCATCGATGCGGCGATCGCGCAGGAAGGGCCAGTGGCGGCGCTGTTCCTCAAGCGCTTTGGGATCGACTTCGGCGATCAAAATGTCCTCGCGATCGTGCGGTGCTTTGGCGAGAATGCGGCCAAAGGGATCGGCGATGAACGACCCGCCCCAGAACTCCAGACCCGGCCCTTCGACGCGGTTGCCACGCACATCGCCATTCTCCCAGCCCACACGATTCACCGCGCCGACATAGACGCCGTTGGCAATCGCATGTGCGCGCTGGATGGTCTGCCACGCCTCGTATTGCGCCGTGCCGTACTCCTCTTTCTCCGCGGGGTGCCAACCGATCGCGGTTGGATAGAACAGCACGTTCGCGCCTTGCAGCGCAGTGATGCGCGCGCCCTCCGGATACCACTGGTCCCAGCAGACCAGCGTGCCGACGCGGCCGAACGATGTCTCCTGCGCGCGAAAGCCGAGGTCTCCCGGCGTGAAGTAGAACTTCTCGTAGTAGAGCGGATCGTCCGGGATGTGCATCTTGCGGTACATGCCCGCAAGCGTGCCATCGGCCTCGATCGTGACCGCCGTGTTGTGATAAAGACCCGCGGCGCGCCGCTCAAAGAGCGATGCAATCACCACCACATGCTCCTCACGCGCCACCGCGGCCAGCCGCTCTGTGCTGGGGCCGGGGATCGGCTCCGCCAGATCGAACAGCGCAGTGTCCTCCCGCTGGCAGAAATACTGCGCACGAAAAAGCTCCGGCAGACAGATGACGCGGGCGCCGGCGCGCGCCGCTTCACGGACGCGGTCGGCCGCCTTCTCCAGATTGGCGTCCGGGTCAGGCCCGCAGGACATCTGCACCAGGCCGATGCGGTATTTCAAAGCAGTAGGCATGTCGTTTTTGCAGTCCTCGATAATTCTTGATGCGGCACGCAAGCAAAAGGCGCGAGCAGGGAGCCCGCGCCTTCGTTGTCGTCGAGCGGGCTACTCGAAGATCAGGATCGCCGCGGCGATCACCGTCGTCCAGCGGCCGCGTTTGTCGCCGATGGCCGACTGCGTCACGTTGGCGGTGCGGACGATCTTGTTCGAGATGCGATAGATCTCCTTCTTCTCGTCCCAGCTCGTGTCCGGATCGAAGTACACGTCCAGCGTGGTAGCCAGCATCTCGGCCGCCAGCTCTTCCGCGTACTCGCCAGCCTGCTCCTCGGTCTCGCCAAAGCTATGGTGCTCGCTCAGGTAGCCATAGGTATTGCGGTCACTCGGAATGGCCACCCCAATGCTCGACGCGACCAGACGGTGCGGCTCGCGCGTGGAGTTTTCGGCCACCACGGCGAAGACCACCTCGCCCGGCGACAGATACTCCACACCCTCTTTGCGAGGAACAAGCTTGGCATTCGGCGGAAAGATCGATGAGACCCGAACCAGATTCTGCGCGGCAATACCGGCATCGCGCAGTGCCAGCTCAAACGACGTCAGGCGCTCCTTATGCCTCCCCGCGCCTTTGGTGAAGAAGAGGCGTTTCGGCACCATGCTCTTGGACAATTATTGTTCCTCCGGAATGGGGGGCGGCGGCGCCGGTTTCCCCAGTGAAAGTATCACAGCAGCGGAGAGTACCCGGATGGTGCATCTCTCGAATTTATGCTGTTTTCACAGAATACGATAGAACTCGAATTCCTGTAGCTGTGGTGGCGAGAAGAAGGCTGGGCGCGGCCGTTTTCGCAATGGCTGCGTCGACGGGAAGTCGACACGCCGCTTTTCCGTTAAGAAAAGCGACAATTCGCCGATACTGGCTTCCTCACAGCATTTGTGAAAACGGTCTTACCGGCGCAACCGGTGGAGGGGACATCAGGACGATGGCGGAAGCTTTTCCAGAAGAGTCGCTGGAGCGCCTGCGCGCCCTCTACGTCTCCGGCCTGGCGCCGGATTACTACGGCGAATACCGGCTGCGTGCGCTCAAACGCCTGACGCTGGAGCATGTCGCGGCAGTGGACACGGGCGCATTCACCGGACTCTCCGGCATTGCCGGTAAGCTGCAAATCCGCCTCCAGGCGGGCCCGGACGTTACGCATCTGAACCACGCAATCCTCCGATCCGCGAAGCGCGAGCGGGCAAACATCCTTCTATGCGACAAGGTGCTGAGCCTGCAACCGGCTACGCTGCGCAAGCTGCGGCAGAGCGGCGTCGTCACCGTCGACTATGTCATCGATAATCCCTTCGGACCCAGGCGCGACCCCGGCTGGCGTCTCTATCGGCGAACCATTCCGCTCTTCGATCTGATCGGCGTCCAGCGCGATGTCAGCATCGCCGACTATCGCCGGAAGGGCGCTCGCGAGGTCGTCCGCATTCGCACCAGCTATGAGCCAACCGTGCACTTTCCGCCGCCGGTAGCGCCTGCGGCGGTGTATCAGACAGGGGCGCCTGCGGCGGTGTTCCATTCAGGATGGTCCGATTCGGATCGGGATCGCAACGTCTCCTTCATCGGCACGCCCTATGACAATCGCGGCGACTTTCTCACGCGCCTCTGGCGCGCCGGCGCGCCAGTCGATGTCTCGGGCTCGCGTCCGCACTGGCAGGCCGCGTTTCCCCCGGACGCCTTCGCCGCCATCTTCCGGCACGGTGAGCTCAAAGGCGCAGCCTATCGCGAGGCCATCTGGCGCTCGCGCATCAACCTCGCCTTCATCACTCACAGCAATCGCGACCAGGTGGCGCACAAGTCATTTGAGATCGCAGCCTGCGGCGGCTTTCTGCTGGCGGAGCGCACGCCCGAGCACCTCGCCTGCTTCCGCGAGGACGAAGAGGCGGTCTTCTTCTCGGATTTCGAGGAGTGCCGCGCAAAGATCGATCGCTATTTGAACAACGAACCGGCACGCGCCCGCATTGCAGCAGCGGGGCAGCGGCGGGCCCAAGGCTCCGGCTATGACAATGACAGCGTGCTGAAGGGTTTGCTCGTCCGGGCAGCGGAGTTGCTGGCCACGCGCTCGTCGACGGATTAAGCTGCGGTCTTCAGCTTCGGCTTACGGCCCAATAGATAGAGCATCGCCGCCAGTCCGAAGACGGATCCCATGCCCGCCAGTCCCAGCACCCGCAGCACCGAGACGGTATAGCGGCCCTCGCCCGGCGAGTAGCTGCAGCAGTAGAGCAGGATCAGATCCGTCGCCGAACCGATGCGGTGATCGCTCGCCTCCAGCAACGCAAGCCGCACATCGCGCGGCTGATACTCCACTCCGGCCAGGTACTTCGAGAGTTTGCCCTCGGGCGTGGCGATCATGATCACGCTCGAGTGCGCGAACTGTGTCATCTTTCCGTCGGGTCCGGGCACTCGCACGTAGTGGAAGCCAACCGAGTTCGCCAGTGCCGTGATCTCCGGCTGCGCTCCGGTCAGGAAATGCACGCTGTCCGCCGGCACATCGCCGCCTAGCTGCGCGACAAACTTCTGCCGCGCCGTTGCAGCATCCGCGGGTGTGTCGGTGGGATCGATGCTCGCCACCAGCACGTCGTAGTCGCGCGCCGGCGCATAGCCGGTCTGCGCCAGCGCGCTGGCCAGCCCATGCTGCACCTGCGGACACAGCATCGCGCATTTGAAGTACACCAGCGCCAGCGCCACCGGCTTGCGTGTGAAATATCTCCCAAGCGGAGCATCGACGCCGTTACTATCGCGGAAGTGCAGGTTGAGCGGGATCTGTGTGCCCAGCCGCTGGTCGAGTCCGGCATTCTTCAGATATGCGGGGGTAGACTGAGCCGATGCTCCAAGCGGCTTATCGGCGGAATACTGCGCGAATGCGGGAACAACGAATGCAATGGCAAGCAGCAGCAGGCAGAGACGACGCAAAGCAGACCCTCTGCCTATAGATTACGCCTTCCAGGCGCTCTCCTCACTCCGTGCGCAGTGCCTTTACCGGATTGATCGAGGCCGCCCGCTGCGCCGGGATGATGCTCGCGAAAAATGCGCAAACAGTCAGCGCCAGGATCGATCCGCCGAGCACCAGCGGGTCCCATCCCTTCACCTGATACAACTGCGCAGCGATCAGGCGCGAGCACGCGATCGAAATCGGAATCCCGATCAAGAGTCCAATCAGAATCTGCAGGAACGCTCCACGCAG
>DATBCB010000195.1:0-6032 GCA_036270675.1 Acidobacteriaceae bacterium
ACGCCGTAAAGGTGTTGCGCCAAAACGCGGCCGGCTGCATAGGCCAGCGGCACACCGATCGCGAGACCAATGCCGCAGTGCGCCAGTGCGCGCTTCAGTACATCGCGCAGAATGCTGCGCCGGTCGGCGCCGAGCGCCATCCGCACGCCAATCTCGCCGGTACGCCGCTCCACGGAATAGGAGGTGACGCCGTAGAGCCCGATCGAAGCGAGGATCAACGCTACCAGCCCAAAGAGCGAGGTCAACCGAGCCAGCAGCTCGTGTTCATTGAAATTTGTGGCCAACTGGGCAGAGAAGGTGCGGAAGTACTGCGGCGTCAGATTGGGATTGACATCCGCGAAGGCGCGACGCACTGCCGCCTCCTCCATCGCGGGTGTGCTATTGGGAGTCTCCAGCACCACCTGCCCGGCATAGTGTCCCAGTGGCTCATAAATCTTGTCCTGCGGCTTAAAGACTTCCGTCGACTGTGCAAACGGCAGGAAGTACATGGGAGGCGGCGGCACACTTGGGTCCTGATGCTTCGTGTTTTCCACGATGCCCACGATCTCCAACTGCGATTCGAGCTCGCGTTCGAGGCCGAAATGCTGGCCGATTGCCTTGCCGTGAAAATAGCGGTCGGCAAAAACCTGATTCACAATCGCGACCTTGCGTCCGTGGTTGTCGTCGCTGTCGTTGAAGAAGCGGCCGGCGTGCAGCCTGGCGCCAATCGCGTCGAAATATTCCGGGCTGATCCTGATATACGACGCCTGATACCAATCGCTGTCCGGCCGAGGGTCGGGCTGGCCGGGAATAAAGATACCGCCGTTCCAGTTGTCATGGCTCAGAGGCGTATACAGGGCAAAGGCAACCTTCTTCGTGCCCGGAATCTCCATCAGGCGCTCGTGCAGCTTGCGGTAAAGATCGTCAAGTTGTTCCGGCTTGTATCCCGCCAGAAAAGGATCGATGCCGACGATGTAGCGGTCCTGTGTCTGGAAGCCGAAGTCCTGCTTCTCGAGATTGTTCAAGCTGCGCAGCAGCAGTCCCGCGGCGCAGAGCAGCACCACGGAGAGCGCGGCCTGCGTGATCACCAGGACACGTTGCGCTACGGAGCTCGAATCTTTCATCGTGCGCGAGCTTCCACGGATTGCCGAGGCGGGATCGATCTTCGTGGACATCCACGCCGGAATGATCGCGCAGAGCACCGCCGTAACGAGAGCGGCCAGTACGGCAAAGCCCAGCACCGGCAGCGACGGAGTGACGCCTACCGGCACGTAATCCGCGCCGCGGAAGGCCAAACTCAACACCGAGTCAGCAACGGCATACGCAATGCCGATCGCACCAGCGCCGCCGATCAGCGCCAGCAGCACGCTCGAGATCATCGCCTGCCGCACCAACTGGCCACGCGTCGCGCCTAGCGCGATGCGCACCGCCTGCTGCTGCCTCTCGGCCGTGGCGCGCACCAGCAGCAGATTGGCCACATTGGCACAGACGATCAGCAGAACAAACCCGGCGGCCGCCATCAGCAGCTTCAGACCGCGGCCATAATTTTCCGCCACGTCGTTCACGCCCGCCTTCACGTAGGAAAGCTGCGTCTTCTGCCGATTGATCTGCGCGCGCTCCGCAGCGCTCAGCGTGTCACGGCTCCGCAGCCATTGCCGCAGCTCCACGTTGAGCTGTGCATTGATCTGATCCAGATTGGCGCCCGGGGCAAGACGTCCCACAACGTCCAGCCAGTGCTGGTCCAAATGATGAGTGTGCGCCGCATCCGCGCCGGTGAACTTCGCTTCCTGGTTCAGCGCGAGCCACAGCTCCGGCGGGTCAGATTGCACAATTTCGCCCTGATACTCCGGCGCCGTTACGCCCACCACCGTAAGGACCACGCCGTTCATGGCGAAATTCATGCCCAGAATGTGCGGGTCGAGACCAAGACGCCGCTGCCACATCCGGTAGCTGATGACGGCCACCGGCGGCGCTCCTTCGCTGTCATCCGACGGCTGAATCGCCCGGCCGAGCGCCAGCGGCACACCGAGCGTCGAGAACTCATTGCCGGCGACGAAGCGCCCGGGCACCGTGACCGGTGGCTGCGCGTCGCCGACACGCCGCGTGAGCAAGGATGTGGTGAAGGACTGGAATGCGGTCAGGCTCTCAAAGCCCTGGGTGTGATCGCGGAAGTGGAGATACAGGTCGTTCGAAAAAATTCGCCAGCCAGGGTCGTCACCCTGCAGGCCGCCGTAGTTGCAGCAGGTGGGCTCCTTGCCCACCATGTAGAGCTTCGAAGCATGCTGAACGGGCAAAGCCTTCAACATCGTGTTGTAGATCAGGGTGAAGATCGCGGTCGTCGCGCCGATGCCGAGGGAGAGCGTCAGCGCCGCGGTGATGGCGAAGCCGGGGTTGCGACGGAATTGCCGCAACGCGTACTGCACATCTTTAAGCAACTTCCCCATCGCACCTCTCCCTCAATGCTGGACATGCCCCCGTCTCCGGACGCACCCGTGCCCATCGCTTTCGCACAAGCGACTTCGTCGACGCCGTACTACTGAACCTGCAGCAACTGCTCCGGCGACAGCTCTCCCTCGGCAATGACCTTGCCGTCGAAGAGGTGTACCTGACGGTCTGCGTGCCGGGCGAAGCGCGGATCGTGCGTCACCATGCAGATGGTCGCGCCTTCCTTGTGCAGCTCGGAGAGCAGTTCCATCACCGCTTCGCCGTTCTTTGAGTCCAGGTTTCCGGTGGGCTCGTCAGCCAGCAGGATGGACGGCGAACCGGCCAGTGCGCGGGCCACGGCAACACGCTGCTGCTGACCGCTGGAGAGCTGCGAAGGATAGTGACGCATGCGATGCGCCATGCCCACGCGTTCCAGCGACTCCTGCACGCGGCGCTTGCGGTCCGCCGCCGGCATGCCGGAACGATAGGTCAACGGCAGCTCCACATTCTCGGCCACCGTAAGGTCGCCGATCAGGTTGAAGCTCTGGAAGATGAAGCCGATCTCCTGGTTGCGGATGCGCGAACGCTCGGCGAAACTCAGGTTTTCTACCGGCTTGCCGTTCAACTGGTAGCGCCCATTCGTCGGCGTGTCGAGCAGCCCGATGATCGAGAGCAGCGTGGACTTGCCGCATCCCGATGGGCCAGACATGGCGACGTAATCGCCACGCATGATCGCCAGATGCACGCCGGAGAGCGCATTCGTCTCGATCTCATCCGTATAGAAGACCTTGGTCAGCGCTTCGATCGATATCAGTGCCTGTGCTGTTTCGTCCATAGTCGGCCTCGTGTTCCTTTCGTTCCTCAGATCGTTGATTTATTCCAGCCGGATGCGGTCCACCTGGTCCCAGCGGGACATGTCGGACAGGATGACGGTATCTCCTTCGTTGAGCCCGCTGAGCACCTGGATGGCGTTCACCGATGCGCGGCCCACCTTCACCGGAACGCGCGTCGCGGTCTTGCCATCGGGGCTCAGTTTAAACAAGCTGATAGTCGAGTCTTCATTGCCAAAGGCAGGCCGGCCGACATAGAGCACATTCGACAACCGCTGCAGGTCGATCTGTCCGTCTACGCTCAGGTCCGGCCGCTCGCCCTCGACAAAACCGTTCAATGCCACGTCTACGGTGACCGTGCCATTGTGCACGCCGGGATCGATGCGCTGCACCGTGCCGTCGATGATGCCGTTGTGGGTATCGACCGCGGCCGGCTGGCCGGTCTGGATGTCGCGCGCCTGCGTTTCGGGAATGTTCAGCGCTGCCTTCAACTGATTCTTCACAACCACCTTGGCGAGCATGGTCCCCGGGGTCACCTGCTGTCCCACAGCCATCGGAAGGTCCGTCAGCACGCCGGCGATACCCGCCTTCACCCGCAGCGCATCCAACTGCTGCTGCTTGAGCTGGTACACGCCGCGCGCCTGGTCCACCTTGGCCTGAGCCACAGCAAGTTGTGTCTCCAGGGCCTTCTCGTTGATGGATACGACATTCTGCTGCATTTGGTTCTGGGTAGTTAATCCGTCCGCCTTACTTTGCGAGGCCTGCGCCGCGATGCCGGAGACCACGCCCAGCTTGTAGAGGGCGTCATCGGTCGAGGCCTGGCGCTTTGCCGTCTCGTAGTCGGCATTGGTGGTGGCCGCCGTTGCCTTCTGCGTGGAGAGCGTGCTCTGCAACTGCACCTGGGTGTTCTTCAGATCGGCTTCCGCCTCGCTGAGCGCCAGCTTCGCGTCCAATGCCTGCTGCGTCACCGTGGGGTCGTTCAACTCCATCAGCACGGTGTCCGCCTTCACGTTGGAGCCGGGCAGCACCAGGATGCGCGTGACGGTGGCAGCGGTCTGGGCCGGGATCTGGCGGATCGCATCTTCCCG
Source organism: Acidobacteriaceae bacterium (assembly GCA_036270675.1). GTDB lineage: Bacteria > Acidobacteriota > Terriglobia > Terriglobales > Acidobacteriaceae > KBS-83. The sequence continues at coordinate 4,322 of DATBCB010000195.1, forward strand.
AGGTACCAATGTCCCATTGCCGCGTACCTGCCGTATCAGGTTTCCGCGCTTCACTGTATCGGTCCACACCACGCTGCGCTCGACCGTCGGGGCGGCAGGCTTCAGCCGCATGACCGCGAAAGTCACACCGGCAAGGACGACGATTGCCACCGCGATGGTCACGATGCGGCGGCGGTTCTTCTTGGCTTTGATATCGGGGCGGGCGATGTCCATCAATGGACTCTAATGCACTTGCACGTCCAAGGCGGACCAATCATCTAAGCGCAACAAAATAAAATATTTATGACGGAGAACGGCTCCCCCGGCCGTCCCACCGGCTGTCCGGTCGTGTGGCCGCGCTGTCCATTTCCGGACGTGTTGGCGGGCCGGATGCGTACGACTGATGCGTACGACTAAGGAATCATTTCCGAAGTGCAGCGTTTTCGAGACAATGAGCGGCATTGGAATGAAGACCGGCACTGGAGTGAACATGCAAGCTATCTCTGCCACAGACACCAAGCTGAAGCTGGCCGCGCTGCTCAATCGGGCCCAACGCGAACCCGTAATGATCGTCAGCAACGACCGTGACATCGCCGTAATGCTGTCCGCGACCGAATACCAGCGACTGAGCGACCGGCCACGCGCGAGAGCACCGCACCCGCCCATCGACCCAAAGCTGGTCGCGCTGCTCGACGACTGCGACTAGAGCGTTCTCTTAGGAAGCTTCCAACAAACTTGTCATCTCGACCGAAGCGGCGAAGCCGCGTAGTGCTTGTCATCTCGACTGGAACGGCGAAGCCACGTTGTGGAGAGATCTGCTTTCCCACGCTTCGAGAAAGCACAAAGGCCGGAGCATGATGCTCCGGCCTTGTCGCATTGCTGGCATCAGGCGCGAGCCGGATCGCCACGCTCCGTATCCACGCCAAGCTCCGCAAAAGCACTCTCCGCCTTCTTCGCGTCGAACTTGCCCTCGCGTGCCAGCCGGGAGAGCGTTGCCGCGGCAATCGCCTCCGCGCTCACCTCGAAGTGCCGCCGCAGATGCTCGCGATTGTCGCTGCGGCCAAAACCGTCGGTTCCGAGCGAGACCAGCCGGTCCAATAGCCAGGGCGCGAGCTGATCCGCCACCGCCTTCATATAGTCGGTGGCGGCGACAATCGGCCCGGGTGCCGAACCGAGCGCACTCAGGATGTACGGCTGCTTTGCCTTCTGCGAAGGATGCAGGCGGTTCCACCGCTCCACGGCCAGGGCGTCGCGGCGCAGCTCGTTGTAGCTGGTCACGCTCCACACGTCCGTGGGCACGTTGTATTTCTCGGCGAGGATCTCCTGGGCGCGCAGTGCCTCGTTCAGAATCGGGCCGCTGCCAAAAAGCTGGGCTACCGCATTGCCCTTCACGGCCGGACATAGCCGGTAAATGCCGCGCAGGATGCCTTCACGTGATCCTTCCGGCATCGCCGGCATGGCATAGTCCTCGTTGTACATGGTGATGTAGTAGAAGAGGTCTTCGCCCTTCTCGTACATGCGGCGCAGCCCGTCCTGAATAATGGCGGCCAGCTCGTAGACGAATGCCGGATCGTAGGTCGCGCAGGTGGGCACGGTCGAAGCCAGCACGATCGAGTGTCCATCCTGGTGCTGCAATCCCTCGCCCAGCATGGTGGTGCGCCCGGCGGTGCCGCCCATCAGAAAGCCCTTGCCACGCGAGTCGGCAAACGCCCACGCCATGTCGCCGATACGC
>DATBCB010000196.1:0-5966 GCA_036270675.1 Acidobacteriaceae bacterium
AAAGTGCTGGTCTCCGGGCTGCACTACGTGCGGCCGGCGGTGGTAACGCCGCGCGTGACGATCCGGCCGGAACAGCCGCTGGACCAGTCGGCGCTGCTCGATTCGCAACGCAGGCTCTACAACCTGGCTCTTTTCAACGCAGTGGACACCGCAGTGCAGAACCCGGCCGCAGACCAGCCGCGCAAGAATCTGCTGCTGCTGACGACCGAGGCCAAGCGCTGGGACCTGACCTACGGCTTCGGCTTCCAGGCACAGACGGGAACGCCGTATCGCAACACCCCATCGGCGGCTTATCTGATCCAGCAGGGAATCAATCCGGGGACATTCAGCGGCAGCGCGAACGGACATTTCGGCGTGAGCCCGAATGTGGTCTTCGATGTATCGCGGATCAATCTGTTCGGGACGAACCAATCCGTATCCCTTCGAACCGACTACGGCACGCTGGAGCAACAGGCAGTGGTGCTCTACCAGTATCCGGATCTGTTCAAGAATCCGAACTTTACCGGATCGGTCTCGGGAGGCTATACCAGCAGCCAGAACGTGACGACCTTCGCCGCGTCGTCGCTGTTTGCCACCATGCGCGTGACCCAGCACGTGACCAAGCCGACGACCTTGATCTATTCATGGTCCTACCGCGAGGTGAAGGTGAATCCGAACAGCATCCAGGTGAGCCTGGCGCTGATTCCGCTGCTGTCGCAGCCGGCGCGGGTGGGCGGTCCGGGCTTTAACTACATTCGCGATACGCGCGACGATCCTCTGGACGCGCATCACGGTACCTTCAACACCGTGGCGCTCTTTCTCTCGGATTCGAAGTTCGGATCGCAGGCAAACTTCAGCCGCATCGACATTACGAATTCGTCCTACTACGACGTAGGCAAGCGGCACTGGGTGATCGCGCGCCAGACGCGCTATGCGCAGGAACGGGCTTTCGGGGAAGGGACCCAGTTGCTGATCCCGCTGCCGGAGCGCCTGTACGCAGGCGGTGCGACATCGCATCGCGGGTTCGCCATCAATGCAGCGGGGCCGCGCGATCCGCAGACCGGCTATCCGGTGGGCGGCGCGGCGGCGGCGGTGAACACGCTGGAACTGCGCACTCCGTATCCCAACTTGCCGCTTTTAGGTAACAATCTCGGTTTCGTTTTCTTCCACGATATGGGAAACGTCTTCAGCCGCTCACGCGATGTCTGGCCCAGCTTCCATAACTTCTTCCAGCCGCATGAGGACAGCTGCCGCACGGTGCCGACGGTGAATACGCTTCCCAACGGCACACTCAACGTACAAGAGGCGGTCCCACCGTGCAGCTTCAACTACTGGTCGCATGCGCTGGGGTTGGGCGCGCGGTACCGCACGCCGATCGGACCGATCCGCGTGGATACGAGTTACAACCTCGATCCGCCGTACTTCCCGGAGGTGTATGACTACCAGAGCTCGACCTCAAATGTGCCGCAGCCGAAGACCGGGCAGGCGGGGCATTTCAACTTCTTCTTTTCGATAGGGCAGACGTTCTGATGCTGGCGCGGAACAGGGCGGTGACGTGGATGGCGGCGATGACGCTGACGGCGATCTGCTGTGCGGCGCAGGCGCCCCAGCCGGGCACGGTTCCGCAGACCGGGGCCGGAGCGACAGGGTCAGCGGCATCCGGGTCAGCGGCATCTGGATCAGCCGCCTCCGGATCAGCGGCTTCTGGATCAGCGGCTTCTGGATCAGCGGCTTCTGGATCAGCGGCTTCCGGGACGGCAGCGCCTACGACGACCCCGCAGAGCGCGGGAGCCCAGACTGCGGATCAGATGCCGGGCTCTTCGGCGCAGCAGGGGGCGGCGACGGCGACGGCGGCCGACCATAGCGGGCCGGTACATCTCAAGCAGAAGCCTTCGACGCCGGAAAAGAACAAGCTGGCTCCGGCGAATGGCGGCCTAACGTTTTTGCCGGAGCTGAAGCCTACCGACGGCGTGGTGAACCTGCCGGCCGAAAAGAGCGGCGATGCACAGATTGCCAGCGAGGCGAGCGCGATGGGCGTGAAGCCGGTGCTGCTGGACCGTGCCGTGGCGGTGATCAACGGCGAGGTGATCCTGGCGAGCGATGTGCGCGAGGAGCAGCGCTTCGCGGTCTTTGAGCCCCTGAGCGTGCCGCGCGGCGAGTTTACGCCGATGGAGGCGATGCAGCACATTGTGAGCCGCACCTTGCTGTTGGACCAGATGCAGGAGCAGGAGCTGACGCCGCCGCCCTCGGACAGCAAAGTCGACGAGCAGATCGCCTACCTGCGCGAACATCTCCCGGCATGCGTGGGGCAGGGCTGCGAGACAGAGGCGGGATGGCGGCGGTTCCTGGCGGCGCGCGGCTTCACCGAGGCGGAGCTGCACAGGCGCTGGAAACAGCGGATGCAGATTCTCGACTTCATCGGAGTGCGCTTCCGTACCGGCATCCGCATTGCGAGGCCGGAGATCGAGGCCTATTACAAGGAGAAGCTGGTGCCAGTGTTTGAGGCACGCAAGCTGACGCCGCCGCCGCTGGCGCAGGTCTCGGACCGCATCGATGAGGTGCTGCTGCAGGAGCACGTCAACGTGCTGCTGAGCGATTATCTGCTCAGTCTGAAGGACGCAGGCAGCGTGCAGATCCTCGATCCGCAGTACAACAGCCTGGGCACTTCGCCCGCATCCGGCCCCACGCCCAGTGGCGCCGACGTCATGCGGCCGGGACGGAACGGAGGCGAGTTGTGAGCACGCAACCGCAGCCGACGGCTCCTGTTTCGCGCGCGCGACGGAGCCGCTGGCGCGTGTTTGCACGCCGCGGGGGGCGCATCGTGCTGTACTGCTTCCTTGTGCTGGTGGTGGTGCTGGGGATTGCCTTCTGGTATGTGAACACGCAGTCGTTTGCGAACTATGTGCGGGCGAAGCTGATCGATGTGCTGACGACGGCGACCGGCGGGCGAGTGGAGCTGGCACGGTTCAGTTGGCATCCGCTGCGGCTGGAGGCGGAGGTGGATGGGCTGACCATCCACGGACTGGAGGCGCCGGGTGAGGTGCCGTACGCGCACGTGGATACATTGCGAGTGCAGGCGAAGATCATCGATGCGTTCAAGGCGCAGATCGGATTGCGCTCGCTCGATGTCGTGCATCCGGTCTTTCATCTCATCGTGTATCCCGATGGATCGACCAACCAACCGGTGCCGAAGAAAACGACCGAAAGCAACAAGCCGGTGACGGATACGATCTTCGACCTGGAGGCGAATCGCGCACAGGTGGATAGCGGCGTGGTGCTGGTGAATCAGCGCGCGCTGCCCTTCAACGTGGCGGCGAAAAACCTTTCAGTGACGGTGACGTATCGGCCGCGGCCGGAGAGCTATCTGGGCACGGTGCACGCAGAGGAATTGACGGCGGAGTCCGGCAAGGCGCCGGCGGTGCATTCGAAGCTCGACCTGAATGTGGAGATGGAGCGCAATGCCCTGAAGCTGGACGGGCTGCATTTTGTCTCGGGTGATTCGAAGCTGGATGCCTCGGGGACACTGAACGACTTCACGAAACTGAATTGGAAGATCGGGGCAAATGGCACGATCGACCTGCGCGAAGTAGCGGCGCTGGCTGCCGTCGAGGGGCTGGAGCGGGGCGAGACGGGGCTCGAGATTCAGGGGCAGGGGACCGGCGTCAAGGCATTCAACGTGACCGGCAATGTGCGCTTGAAGGATGCGACGTATCGCCAGCCCTATCTGCTGCTGAGCGGCATCAATGCGACGAGCTCGCTCGACGCCACGCAGGATGAGGTCACGCTGCCCAATGTGAAGGTTCGGCTGCGGCGGGGCGGCGGCGTGGATGCGAATGCGAGGCTCGCGAACTATATGGCGCCAGCGCCCCCGGCGCAGCCTGCGGTGGTGATGCAATCCCCCAGAAAAACGGCACGGACTGTCGCGCCGAAGAACGGACCACAACAGGAAGCTTCGATTCATGCGCGGATCTTCGGCATCCGGCCGGAGATGGTCTTCGAGATCATCGCGATCCCGAAGTTCGAGAATCTCGGCTTTGACACGCAGGCGGACGGCAGAGCCGATGTCTGGTGGAAGGGATCGATCAACGAGCTGATGGCGAGCGCGAATGTGGCGCTCGCGCCACCGCGGCCACCGACTCCGAACGAGATCCCGGTGACGGGCGCGATCGATGCGGGCTTCGCGCTGCGCGGCGGCAGGCTGGATGCGCGGCACATCGAGGTGCACACGCCGGCATCATCGTTGAATGTGACGGGCAGGGCGGCGTTCATCCCGATGAGCCAGCCGAGCGCATTGAACGTCGATTTCACGACCAGCAATCTGAATGAGTTCGATGGTGCGTTGATTGCGTTCGGGGTGATGGCAAACGGGAAGAAGGGCGTGGCTGCGCTTCCGGTGCAACTGCATGGCCAGGCGGGCTTCCACGGGACGGTGACGGGCTCACTGCTGAACCCGGACGCGAAGGGGCATGTGAGCGCGAAGGACTTCGCCACCGTAATTGAAACAGCGGCGGCGACACATCCGCCACCGCAGCCGGCGACTCCGGTGAGCGCCGTTCCGCCACATCCCCCGCCGCCATCCCAAGGCACGCGGCAAACCGTGCAGTGGGATGATCTGGAGATGGATGCCGAGTACAGTCCGGCGCTGATCTCGGTTGAGAACCTTTCGCTGACGCGCGCGAAGACGGCGATCCATGCCTCGGCCCAGTTGCATGCCGCGCACGGGCGGCGCGGGAAGCCGATTTACAACAACAGTTCGACGTTGAATGCGAACGCTCATATCACCGACGCGAGCGTGCCCGATCTGATGTCGATTGCCGGCGAGAGTCTGCCGGTGACGGGCACGCTGAACCTGCAGGCGCACGTCGGCGGCGCGCTGAATGCGTTGAGCGGCGGTGGCCATGTATCGGTGGCGAACGGGCAGATCTATGGCGAGGACTACGAGAGCCTGAATACAGATCTGAAGTTTGCCGGTGAGTCGGTCAGCGCGGCCAACCTGGTCTTCGTGCAGGATGGCGGGCGCATTGTCGGCGACGCCGATTACAACATCCAGGCGAAGAGCTTCCGCGGGGACGCGCAGGGATCGGGCTTCGAGCTTTCGCATATCCGGCGGCTGCAGAGTGCGAAAGAGCAATTGGGCGGCGCGCTGACCTTCGACCTGCACGCCTCCGGCACCACGGCTGCGCCGCAGGTGAACGGCAAGCTGGCGCTGAAGAATCTGACATTCAACAGCCATCCCGCGGGCGACGTGAATGCCAAAGTGCAGACCACCGGACATACGCTCTCGCTGAATGCCGATGCGATGCTGGCTCAGGCGCGGCTTCAGGTGGGCGGGCAGATGCAGTTGACGGGGAACTATCCGGTGGATGCCAAGCTGACCTTCTCCCAACTCGACTTCGCGCCGGTGCTGGCGCTGCTGGATGTGAGCGGGGTGAAGGGCAACTCGCAACTGCAGGGGGTGATCCATGTCTTGGGGCCGGCGAAGACACCGCGGCAACTGGATGGGACAGCGGAGATCGATCAGTTCAAAGTGACGCTGCAGGGCCTGCCTTTGACCAGCAAGGGACCGATCCGCGCATCGCTGAACGATGGCGTGGTAAGGCTGGAGCAGTTGGAGATCGATGCCGAGGACACCAATCTGGTTGCCGGCGGCACGGCCGATCTGCTGGGCGACGGCGGCATGGATGTGCAGGCGCATGGCGCGGTCAACGCGAAGTTGGCGCAGAGCTTCAGTCCGGAGATTTCGTCATCCGGACATATCGATTTCCACCTGACGGCGCAGGGCGCGTTGAAGAAGCCGGACCTGGAAGGCACATTCAACTTCAACGATGTGAACATGGCCTACCAGCAGATACCCAACGGGCTGAGCCATCTGAACGGCTCGATGGTCTTCAATCAGGACCGGCTGGAGTTGCGCAACCTGACCGGCACCACGGGCGGCGGCACGGTGACACTGGGAGGATTCCTGATCTACCAGCAGGGCGTCTATG
>DATBCB010000197.1:0-3354 GCA_036270675.1 Acidobacteriaceae bacterium
GTGTAGCTGCAGGTTCGCCTCCGGCGAGTTGTCGACGGCGACCACGTTCGGGCAGACTGCCCGGGCGCCTGCGAGGTTGCTGAGGAATTCCTCCCTAGGCTGGTAAAGCACAAAGATGAGGCCGAAGCTTTTCATGCTGTCTCCGGCCGCGTTGCAGGCTGCTCGTTGCCGAGGGCCGCCTTGTGCCCCATGGGCATCGCGATGCAAGCGCGCAATATCTCCATGGCACGCTGCTGGATTTCGATCGCCTGGGACCGAGGCAGCGACTGCTCATCCGAGATAATCGCAAATTCCATCTGTCCTGCAAAGCTGGAGATGACTACGGTGTTGGCTGGAGTGGGCGATACCATCACGAGTGGACTGTAGACCCGCTCCAACTGGAAACTCCGGTATTGTTGCGGCAGGTCCAACCGTCCCAGATTTGACAGCGTGACGTTACGCACCGCGGGTGCGCTCTCGAAAAAAGCCACCAGATTCGCATACTGGTCCCGCAAGCCTTCGAACGCCACCAGACTGTCATAAAGGCCGGCGCCGAGACGATCGACGCGGCGAGTCATCTCCGCCTTGATCCCTCGCGCCCGCGTCCAGAAGCCACCGGCGGATATATCCCGCGGCGGCGGCAGCCCTTTCGTGCGCAGCGCAACGCTGGGAGCGAGTCCGAACATCGCGTCGGCGTGCAGCTCCGGCAGGAACCTGCGCGCATTCACCATGGCGCAGGTCTTGGCCAGTCCCTTTGTCCCGCGCACATCGCGGAATGCCTGCATGAACGCCACGCTCACCGCTGCCAGCACGGTGACGCCCTCTGCCCTGCAGCGCTCCGTCAACGCCAGCGCGCTCGCGGCGCCGGCATCCCAGCGATGGAAGTATGTGTGCTCGGCCTCTGCATCCGGGTTAGGAGTTTTGCCCCCGCGACTCGGTTTCAGGAGGCTCCGCTTCAAAAAGAGAGTGAGGCGCAGCATTCGTCTCTTCCAACGCACGCGGCGCCGGAAGCGCTGGTCTTCCAACAGCGCCGAGGGCACGATATCTTCAATCGCGCCGAGCGCGTGATAGCGCCCGAGGTCCTGCTCCGGCTGGTCGTAGACGCTCAGGCATTCGCGCAAAAGATTGATGCCGGAGTAGCCGTCGCAGACGCAATGATGCCCTACCAGCAGCAGTTCGTTGGCATCTCCCGCGCGCAGCCAGACGAACCGGACCAACGGCTCATGGCTGGCCTCGAACGGCTTTACCCACTCGCGCCGTGCCTCGGTCTGCCAATCGTCATCGCCCCCGCGTTCCACGATGCGCAACGGAATCGGCGCGGGCCGGTCCCGCGGAACGAAGTGCGGGCCGTCGGCAGCTTCCTCTACGACACAGCGCAACAGGGGATGCTTTGCCTGCACCCGAGCCAGCGCTTTCCGCAGCCGCTCTTCATCCAACTCGCCTGTCACTTTGATGGTGAACACGGTGGTGAACGGCGTGCGGCCTTCGCGATACATGGTTCGTTCCAGTAACAACAACGGACGCGAACGTCTGTTGCTGTTCTGTAAGTTGGACGGGCCCGGTTTCACGACGCGGTCCCCGCTACTCGCTCGCCCGCGATCTCGGCACTGATCGGCGGGGCCATGACTGCCGGCAGCAGGTTCCAGCGACGGAGCCACTGGATGGCTTCGCTGACGCCATTTTCCGCGCGTATCGCACGCCCCATGTCTGCTGCCGCGCGGGTCATCGCGGGCTGCTGCGTGGCTGCCAGCGCGGAAGCCAGCGTATCCGGCGTCAGGCTCTTGCGCTCCAGCGCGGGCGGCGCAACGCCCTGGCGATTGAGACAGTGGGCCCAGAATGGCTGATCGCCGAAGAAGGGCACCACAACCGACGGAATCCCCGCGCGTGCGGCAGCCGCTGTCGTGCCGGCACCCCCATGATGTACCGCGCCGGACATCAGTGGAAACAGGCCGTCGTGCGGCGCATGGCGCAGAAAGAAAATCTGCTCGTCCTGAGCGCCGTCTTCTCCGTCGAGGGCGCCCCATCCGGTCGCCAGCACGGCCCGCAGACGGCTCTTCTTCACACCGTCGAGCACGGTCTGCGTAAACGCCTTCGCATTGCTGCTCACCATACTGCCGAATCCGATATACACCGGCTTGGGTCCCGCCGCAAGAAACCGGCTCAGCGCCGGAGGCGGAGTCCATTCAGGTTGATCGAGGAACCAATAACCGGTGACCTGTGAGTTGTCTGGCCAGTCCGCCGGTCTCGGCAACACATGCCGGCTGAATCCATTGATCGCCTTTGAAGCGTGCAGATCGCGGAAGTAGGGACCATACCACGGGTAAGGGCGCAGCCCAAGCTGTGGCCGAACGATGCCATTGATCGCCGGACCCATCACGTCCCACAGCATTTTGAAAATCAGATAAAAAGATCCGCGGCTGACAAGCGCGGGCACCTTGCGCCGCGAAATGCCGAACATGACCGGCGGCAATATGCCGGACAGCGTCATCGGCTGCAGGCGGGCCATGGCGAACGGAATCGCCCGCGCTTCGGACAGCGCTTTCGCCAGCAGGATACTGTTGCTTACACCGATTAGCAACCCTGCACCGTCGCTGGCCGCCAGTCCTTCCTTTACCCAGGTGGCCGCCCATTTTGTGTAGCGCTCGCGAAAGATGCGCGCTATCTCGCGCAGGTTCAGGCCGTGGTCGGCGATCGAGCGGTCCGATTCCAGCATCGCTTGGAAGTCGGCGGTTAATGGATGGAATTCCAGGCCCGCGTGGCGAACCATATCTGCGAAGTTCCCGCTGGTGGCAATACGCACGGGATAACCGGCCCGCTGCAGGCCCTGGCCCAGAGCGACGCAAGGGCGAACATCGCCTTGCGTGCCAATGGTGAATATCACGACGGGTTTGAGCATGGTGGCGTCTTCAGGCCCAACCCGTGCCGATTGCTTTCTCTTGACGACCGGCCCAAACTTCCATCGTCCACGCCCCGTTGGGCGAGGAGAGCCGCTGCTGCAGTTCGCTCGCGATCTGAGCTGCCGGCACGGGATCCAGTACGGCCTCATGATGGCAAGCCAGTCCATGCACCTGGATCCCGCCCACCCACGGCCGCCAGGCCGAGGGATGACGATCGAGGATGCCATCCAGATCGCCGGTGATTTGCGTAGCCTGGAAGTACAGCAAATCGACATCCACCTTTCGGGCCACGTACCGGCGCGCCAGTTTCAGATTGTTCAGAATGACGGCCGACATCCGGTGCACGAACTCCGGATCGCTTTTTGCGATTTCTTTGGCTACTCTTAGAGTTCCCTGAACCTGCGGAATCACGCTCGCGCTCTCTGAATGCAGCAGGAACTCACTCAGTTCCCGCAGAGTTTTGGGCGTGTTTTCGCGG
>DATBCB010000198.1:0-1708 GCA_036270675.1 Acidobacteriaceae bacterium
TCAACTGGTACTGGTTTGCGCTGAGCCAGGTGGGCTTCGGAGTGGTGGCGGGCTGGGTGGTAGCCCGTGAGGGACGTCTGAAGAGCCTCGAAGGCGTACCGCTCTCTGTACGCCTGGGCGTAGAGCGCTCCGAGCCTCGGCAGGACGACGAGGACAAGCGATGAGAGGAGGCGTCTTGACGCTCGCGCTGTCGTGTGTCCTCTTTGCAAACGGCTGCAGCAGGCTGCCTGGGAAACCAGCGCCGGGGCCGGAGGTGCCACGCCCGGACAGCGTGCTGTCATCGCAGGTGCTCTTCGCGCAGAACTGTGAAGGTTGTCATGGCGCGGATGGGCAGAATGGGCCGGCCACACCGCTGGGTTCGCCGGTGTATCAGGCATTGGTGGATGATGCGACGCTGCATCGCGTGATCTCGCACGGGCTGCCGGGTTCAATGATGCCGGCGTTTGCGAAGAGTGCGGGCGGTGAGTTGACAGATGCCCAGGTGGACGCCATCGTGCGTGGGATACGCGCGAATTGGAAAAAAGGAGAGGCACTGACCGTCGCGAATCTGCCGCCGTATGCGGATGACGGCAAGGGAAATGCGAAAGCGGGCGAGGAAGTATATGCCAACGATTGCGCCAACTGTCACGGCCCTGCCGGCGGCAAGATTGGCGATGCAGGGTCGGTGCTCAATCCGGATTTCCTGACCCTGATGGCGCCGCAGACCTTTCGGACCACTGTGATCGTGGGGAGGCCGGACCTGGGGATGCCCGATTGGCGCGAGCAGATGGATAGCCCGATGACCCCACAACAGGTAAGCGATGTGGTGGCGTTTTTGATGTCCCAGAAACCGAACGCGCCCACGGGAAGCACGCAGGCACCCCAGGCCCCCCAAGGAGCGGCGTATCAACCGGCACACCAGCCGGAGAGTGGAGGAGTGCGATGAATCCGCAGACAGGCTTACCCGAAACCAGTCAGGAATCCGTGGTGGAGCATGCCAAGAAGGTCGCTCATGACGGCGAAGCGGGAGTCTCGCGGCGCACCTTCCTCTTCAAAGTCAGCATTGCGATCAATGCGCTTGTAGCTGCCGCGGTCGCAGTCCCGGTGATCGGCTATCTGCTGGGACCGATACGCAAGAAAGGTGCCTATAACTCGTGGATTGCGCTGGGACAGGTGAATGACTATCACGAAGGCGAGACCGTGCTGGCCACATATCGTAATCCCCATACGGACCCATGGGACGGCGACACGGGCAAAGTAGCCTGCTATGTGCGGCGCGAGGCCGGCAATACGTTTACCGTGTTCGCTGTGAACTGCGCGCATCTGGGCTGCCCGGTGCGCTGGTTTCCGCAGTCGGAGCTGTTTATGTGTCCCTGCCACGGCGGCGTGTATTACTCCAACGGTGACCGCGCCGCGGGGCCGCCGGAGCGCGGGCTGTTCACTTACGACTATCACGTAACCGAAGGCAAGCTGATGATCGATGCTGGGCAGATGCCGACGCTCGCCAATGAGGCCAAACTAGTTAAAGGAATTCTGCCATGCCCTGGTACAAGCAAGCCTACGATTGGGTAGAGCGCCGTGTGCAGCTCGAGGGCTTCGTCAAGGAGTCTGTCGAGCACCCGGTACCCCGCAAGACGGCGAGCTGGTGGTACGTCTTCGGCAGCGCGAGTTTTGTCTTGCTGCTGCTGCAGATCGTCACCGGCATCCTGCTGGCGCTGGTGTATGTGCC
>DATBCB010000199.1:0-9202 GCA_036270675.1 Acidobacteriaceae bacterium
CGCGCACCCGGCCGCTCCGCGGAGAGAAGCCCTCATAGTGGCGCATGATGAGCTGCGATTCGACCTGGTTCACTGTGTCCATGGCCACACCGACCACGATCAGCAGTGAGGTGCCGCCAAAGTAGAAGTTCAGCCCCAGGCCATGCGTCACCCAGGTCGGCATTTTCTCGAAGACCGAGCCGACCAGCCACAGATTCTCGAGGTGGATGCCGTTGATCATGATCTGCGGAATCAGCCAGACCACGATCAGGTAGACCGCGCCTACCAGGGTGATGCGGGTCAGGATGTCGTTGATGTAATCCGAAGTGCGGCGGCCGGGCCGGATGCCGGGGATGAAGCCGCCATACTTGCGCATGTTGTCGGCGATATCGTCCGGGCGAAAGACGATCGAGATGTAGAAGTAGGCGAAGAAGACAATCGCCACCATCGACAGCAGCTCATACCAGGGCTCGCCGGCGCGCAATGCATCGAAGATGCTGTTTAGTGCAGGATGGCTGCGCACGAAATTCGAGCTGGCAAACAGCATGGGCGCGGAGAGGATGGAGCTCGCGAAGATGATCGGCATGACGCCGCCGGAATTCACCTTGAGCGGCAGGTGCGTGGACTGGCCACCCATCAGGCGCCGTCCCACGATGCGCTTGGCGTACTGCACCGGGATGCGCCGCTCCGAGCGCTCGACATAGACGATGAACCCGACCACCGCGATCATGCCGCCGACCAGCAGCGCCAGCGCAGGAACGGTGAAGGCGCCGAAGGCTTGCGTTTTGGCTTTCTCAATAAGGTCCGCGATGCCGCGCGGCAGGCCATCGACGATACCCGCGAAGATCAGCAGGCTCATGCCGTTGCCGACGCCGCGGTCGGTGATCTGCTCGCCGAGCCACATGACAAAGGTGGTACCGGCGGTCAGGGTGAGCACGGTCATGGCGATAAAACCAGGACCGGGATTGAGGACGTAAGACTGTCCGCCACCCGAGCTGTGCGAAAGCGTGAGCGCGATCGCGAATGACTGCACGACGCCGAGCACGACTGTCATGTAGCGCGTCCACTGCGTGATCTTGCGGCGGCCGATCTCGCCTTCCTTCTGCAACTTGGCCAACGGCTCATAGACCACGGTCAGCAGCTGGAAGATGATCGATGCAGTGATGTAGGGCATGATGCCCAGGGCGAAGACGGTGAGCCGGCGCAGGTTGCCACCGCTGAACAGATCGACCAGCCCCAGGGCAGAGCCGCTCTGCGAGTCAAAGAACGACTCCAGCGCCTTGGTGTCGACGCCCGGCGTCGGGATGTGCGCGCCAAGCCGGTAGACCGCCAGCATCCCCAGCGTGAACAGCAGGCGATTGCGAAGGTCCGGGATACGGAAGATATTCGAAAACTTTTCCAACATAATGGGCCAGCTTTGTGCCTCGGCTGCGCTTTTTTACCTTGCTTACGCCAGGGATACTTACGACTGGGAGGGAGCACCGCCCAGTACCACGACCTTGCCGCCGGCGCGCTCGATCTTTTCCTGCGCCGACTTCGAGAACTTGTGTGCGTGCACGGTGATGGCGGTCTTGATCTCGCCATTGCCGAGGATCTTCAACAGACCCTTTTTCTTGGTCAGGCCGAGCTCCGCCAGCTTCTCGAGCGTCAGCTCAGTCTCCGTTATGCCGGCCAGACTGTCCAGGTTGAGGACGTTGTACTCGGTGCGGAAGATATTGGTAAAGCCGCGCTTGGGCAGGCGGCGGTGCAGCGGCATCTGGCCGCCTTCAAAGCCGCGCATCAGGCTCGAACCGGAGCGGGAGCCCTGTCCCTTGTGACCACGGGTCGAGGTCTTGCCCATGCCGGAGCCCATACCGCGGCCCACGCGCTTGCGATTGGTGTTCGCCTTCTTCGGCGCACGCAGATTGGAGAGATTCGTTGCCATGTGTTCCTCGCTCAACGCCGGCCCTCCTGATACCCACTGAGAAAGGCCGACTCGCATGTGTGATTCTACTTGGTCTTGCTTACTCGACGATGCGCACCAGATGCGGAATGGCCTTGACCATGCCACGGATCGACGGCGTATCCTCGCGCTCCACGATCTGGTTCAACCGGGTAAACCCCAGGCCCTTGACGACCTTCTTGTGCTTTTCCGGCGTCGCAATCTTCGAGCGGTAGTACTCGATCAGCAGTGTCTTCTTCGCCTCTGCCATAACTATAGCTCCTGTAGTTGTTTGCCGCGCAGTGCCGCAACATCGGCGCGGTCGCGCAACTGAGTCAGCGCGTCGAAGGTTGCCTTGATCACGTTGTGCGGGTTCGCCGTGCCCAGACTCTTGGTCAGCACATTCTGTACCCCCGCCGAGGTCATCACCGCACGGACTGCGCCGCCCGCGATGACACCCGTGCCTTCCGGCGCCGGCTTCAGCAGCACCTGCCCCGAACCGTAGCGACCCAGCACCTGATGCGGGATGGAGGTATCGGTCAGGTGGACGTGCACCAGGTTCTTCTTGGCGCTCTCAATGCCCTTGCGAATCGCCTGGGGCACCTCCTTCGCCTTGCCGGAACCATAGCCAACCACACCGGCACTCGGATCGCCCACCACCACCAGCGCGGCGAACGACATGTTCTTGCCGCCCTTGACCACCTTGGTAACGCGGTTGATGGCGACTACCTGGTCCTTCAGGTTGTAGTGCCCGGCATCGATCTTCTTCTTCAGCATTGCCATCTATTTCCTTCCGAGCGCCAGGCGCCCATAACTCTGCTAGAACTCGAGACCCGCTTCGCGCGCGGCATCGGCCAGCGCCTTGATGCGTCCGTGATAGAGATAGCCGCCGCGATCGAAGACCACCTTCTTGACGCCCTTTTCCTTGGCGCGCTCCGCCACCAGCTTGCCGACTTCCTTGGCTGCCGCCACGTTGCCGCCGGTCTTGAGCTTGGCTGCCTTGGTGGACGCGGAAACCAGCGTGACGCCGGACGCGTCGTCGATCACCTGCGCGTAGATGTGGTTCAGCGAGCGGTAGACATTCAGCCGCGGCCGCTCTGCCGTACCCTGCATCTTCTGCCGGATACGCGCATGCACTCGCTGCCGGATGGTGTTTCTCTGTCTCTGCGGAATCATCGTCTCGTCTTCTTCCTAGTAGCGGGACCGCCCTGCGGTTCCGTTCGGTTTACCTAGCTTTTAGCTATTAGCTACTAGCCTCTAGCTTCGAATTCTGTACTACTCACTTCCGCCTTCACCCCCAGCATCGCAGCTAGGAGCTAGAAGCTAGCAGCTAAAAGCTGCTTCTTTACTTCGCGCCTGTTTTGCCGACCTTCTTCTTCAGCTTTTCGTCGCTGTAGCGCACGCCCTTGTTCTTGTAGGGATCGGGCTTGCGCAAGGAGCGCATGTCCGCGGCTACCTGGCCTACCTTCTGCCGGTCGATGCCGGTGACGGTCACCTTGGTCTGCTTCGGATCGATCGTGGCATCGATGCCGGTGGGCAGCGGAAACTCGATCGGATGTGAGTAGCCGAGCGTGAACACCACCATGCTCTTACCCTTCAACTCCGCGCGATAGCCGATGCCGACGATGTCCAGTTCCCTGGTCCAGCCCTTGGTGACGCCTTCAACCGCGTTGAACAGCAACGCGCGCGTCAGCCCATGCAGCGGCGCGAGCGTGTCATCCCTGCGCGCGGCGATTATGTGGCCGTCCTTCTCCTCGAGCATAATGCCCTCCGGCAGCGGCGTCTTCAGCTTGCCTTTCGGACCTTCGACCAGAACCTCTTTCCCCTGCACCGTGTACTTCACACCCTTGGGCAGAGCAATCGGCTGTTTTCCAATGCGTGACATCTCTCGAATCCTTCATCGGCTTGCGAGTCCCGGTTTAGCTGCTAGCCGCTAGCTACTAGCCTCTAGCTACTCCCGTTCCACTGCAGCCCTATGCAACTACCCCAGCAGCTTCTCGTCTGCTGCTCTTCCAATCTTTCGGCTCTGCCATCGTCCTCCGCTTTCGCCACTTTCGTGGCTAGAAGCTAGGAGCTAGAGGCTAGAAGCTGCCGTTACCACACTTCGCAGAGGATCTCGCCGCCAACACCCTCGCGCCGCGCCTGGCGGCCGGTCATCACACCGCGCGGCGTGGTCAGGATGTTGATGCCCAGACCGCCCTGCACGCGGCGGATCTCATCGCGGCCGACATACACCCGGCAGCCGGGACGCGAGACGCGCTGCAGATCGCGGATGGCGGCCTCATTGTTCGAGCCATACTTCAGGTACACCCGCAGGATCTGGCGGCCCTCTTCCTCGGTGGCCTTGTAGTTGGCGATGTAGCCTTCTTCCTTCAGAATACGGGCGATCTCGGCCTTCAGCTTCGAGGCGGGAACGTCCAGCTTCTGGTGGCGAGCGCGAATCGCGTTGCGGATGCGTGCCAGAAAATCAGCGACTGGGTCGGTAAAGCTCATGCTCTCTCCTTCATCCTCCGTTCGCTCCGGGCCATGTGTTGATCAGCCAGGAGAACCAGCGAAGATGGTGTAGCTGACCGTGCTCGGCACGCCCAGCGCGTTAAAGTATGTCGCCTGGTCCCTACCAGGACAACTTCGCCCTTACCAGGATGACTTCACAACTCCTGGAATCTCGCCGCGCAGGGCAAGCCCGCGGAAGCACAGACGGCATACGCCGAACTTGCGCAGAAATGCGCGCGGACGGCCGCACAGCTTGCAGCGATTGTGCTTGCGCGAGGAGAACTTCGGCTTCCTGGCGTCCTTGACACGTTTTGCAGTGGTCGACATCGTTTCTTTAATCCTCTTCTCTTCGCCTAAGCAGCAGCCGTGGCCTAAGCAGCAGCCGTGCGAAACGGCATCCCGAACTGCCGCAGCAGCGCGCGTGCCTGGTTGTCGTCCTTCGCCGTCGTGACGATGGTGATGTTCATGCCCTTCAGCTTTTCCACCCGGGCGTAATCGATCTCCGGGAAGATGAGCTGATCGCGGATGCCCAGCGTGTAGTTGCCGCGTCCGTCAAAGCTCTTGGTCGAGACACCGCGGAAATCGCGCACACGCGGCAGTGCGATCGCGATCAGGCGATCCAGAAACTCGTACATCTTGTCGCCGCGCAGCGTAACCATCGCGCCGATGGGCATACCCTCGCGCACTTTGAAGGCCGCAATCGACTTCTTCGCCTTGGTGGCTACCGGCTTCTGACCGGCAATCGCCGCCAGATCAGCCACCAGCGGATCGAGCATCTTGGGGTTCTGGGTCGCTTCGCCCAACCCCATGTTCAGCACGATCTTTTCCAGGCGCGGCACCGCCATCGAGTTCTTCAGGCCCAGCTCCTTCTGGAGCGCGGGCCGGATCTCTTTTTGATACCTCTCATGCAGTCGTGTTGCCATCGCTTCTCTCTCTGCTCTCTGCCACGGTCCCGGAGTGGATTTCCAGACTGGATAGGAAAATCCGTGTACCGTTTCGTAGCCTGTTACAAATCTCGTCCTTACTTCTTGCCCTTGGGCGCGATCGTCTGTCCGCACTTCTTGCAGACCCGCACCTTCTTGTCGCCTTCGAACTTGTATCCCACGCGCGTCGGCCCGCAGCTGGAGCAGACCAGCATCACGTTCGAGATCTGGATCGCCGACTCCTGCTCTGCAATCCCACCCTTGATGTTGCGCTGCGGATTCGGCCGCACATTCTTCTTCACCACGCGCACATGCTCGACCAGCAGCTTGCCCTTCTCCGGCATCACATGCAGCACGCGGCCCTTTTTGCCCTTGTCCGTGCCGGTGATCACCATCACCGTGTCGTTGCGCTGAATCTTCAATCCCGCCATCTCGTCTCTCCCACTCGCTGCCCGGTCCTTAAAGGACTTCGGGGGCCAGCGACACAATCTTCAGAAACTTCTTCTCGCGCAGCTCGCGGGCCACCGGGCCGAAGACGCGCGTGCCTACTGGCTCGCCTGCTTCGTTGATCAGCACCGCGGCATTCTGGTCAAAGCGGATGTAGGTGCCATCGCGGCGACGCGCTTCCTTGCGCAGCCGCACCACGACTGCCCTGACCACTTTGCCCTTCTTCACCTGCCCGTCCGGGGAGGCTTCCTTCACCGCGGCCGTGATCACGTCGCCCAAACCAGCTTTCTTGCCGCTGGCGCCGCCGAGCGGCAGGATCATCTGCAGCTTGCGCGCGCCGGAGTTATCGGCGACCTCGAGCATGGATCTCATCTGCACTGCCATCGTTCTCGTCTCCCGTTCCCTGCCGGATTCGTTACATGAATCCCGTGACCCTGCAAACCACTCTGCTGCAGAAACTAAGTTGTCAGCTCGGGCGCGGCTGCTGCTTCGGCCGCCTGCACCTGCGCCAGCGCCGAACGCCGCAGAATCTCCTGCAACTGCCACCGCTTCAGCTTGCTCATGGGACGCGTTTCGCGGATGCGCACCATGTCTCCCACACGCGCCGTGTTCTGCTCATCGTGCGCATAAAACTTCTTGGTCAGCCGCACCGTCCGCTTGTACTTGGGGTGCGCCTTGCGCATCTCGACCTCGACCACGATGGTCTTCTGCATCTTGGTCGAGACCACGTGACCTACCTTCTGGTTGCGGCGCTCGGTCGCGGCCAGCTGCTCGTTTGTCATTACCTGCTCACTCATCGCTTACCGAGCCTCCTTCTTCTTAGCAGTCTTCTTCGCGACTTTCTTCTTCGCGGCCTTCGCAACCTTGCCTGTGGCCTTCTTGGCTGCGGACTTCGTCCCTACAGACTTCCTGCTGCTCGACTTCTTGGCCCGCCTGGCGGACTTCTTCTTCGCCTTCGGCTCAGCCTCGGCCGGACCATGCAGCGCCGCATTCAATCCCAGCTCGCGCTCACGCGCGATGGTCTTGATGCGCGCAACGTCTTTCTTCAAGCCGCGCAGCTTCTTCACGCCTTCGGTCTGCCCCAGGCGCATCTGAAAGCGCAGGCGAAAGAGCTGCTCGGAGGCTTGCTGTTCCTCGTGCTGCAGCTCGTGCGGGCCCAGGTTACGAATCTTGTCCAGTTCCATCTCGTCTTCTCTTCCGGGCCGCTCTCAGCGGGCACCCTTCTTCGTCTGGCCGGTCTTGCGACCGGCTCCAGCCATCGGTCGGTTAGTTCTACTTCGCCGCCACCGTCATCACGACGTCGTGACGCATGACAAAGCGGGTCTTCAGCGGAAGCTTGTGTGCCGCCAGCCGCATCGCTTCCTGCGCGACGTCCGGGGCGACACCTTCCATCTCAAACAGCACCTTGCCCGGCCGCACTACGGCAACCCAGTGGTCCGGCGCGCCCTTGCCTTTGCCCATACGGGTTTCGGCCGGCTTCTTGGTCACCGGCTTGTCCGGGAACAAACGAAGCCAGATCTTGCCGCCACGCTTGATGAAGCGGGTCATCGCGACACGGCTCGCCTCAATCTGGCGATCCGTAATGTAACCGCACTCCAGCACCTTCAACCCGTAGACCCCAAACGAAAGCTCCGAGCCGCGCCACGCCTTGCCCTTCATGCGCCCGCGCTGCTGCTTCCGGTACTTCACCTTCTTCGGCATCAACATAGAAACTCCAAGCTTCTAGCTGCTAGCTTCTAGCCGCTAGCTTGTCTCACGTGACAATCCACTCATTCCCCAAAGCCAATAGCTAGAAGCTAGTAGCTAGAGGCTGCTCTTAAAATACCGAGCTGCCGATCTCCTTCGGCTGGCGGCGCTTCTGCTCATAGACATCGCCGCGATAGATCCACACCTTCACGCCGATCACGCCATAGGTCGTGCGCGCCTCGGCAAAACCATAGTCGATGTCCGCGCGCAGCGTGTGCAGCGGCAGCCGCCCCTGCAGATACCATTCGGAGCGCGCGATCTCGTTGCCGTTCAAGCGGCCCGAAACACGGACCTTGATGCCCTTGCAGCCGAAGCGCAGCGCAGAATCAACCGCCATGCGCATCACGCGACGAAAACCAGAACGCTTCTCGAGCTTTAAGGCAATGCTTTCGGCGACTAGCTGTGCATCGAGCTCCGGCTTGTTCACCTCAACGATGTCGATGGTGACATCGCGCTTGGTGCGCTCCTGGATCTCGGCCTTCAGCTTGTCGATCTCCGCGCCCTTGCGCCCGATCACGATGCCTGGCCGCGCCGTACGGATAATGATCCGCAGCTTCTTGCCGGGCCGCTCGACTTCGACCGAGCTTACGCCCGCAAGCTTCAGCTTTTCCTTCAGCTCGCGCTTCAGCTGAACGTCTTCGATCAGGAGCTTGTCGTAGTCGCGAACCACAAACCAGCGCGACCGCCACGGCTTGTTCACACCCAGCCGGAATCCATAAGGATGGACTTTCTGTCCCATACGCTTCCTTTACTTGCCCGCCTTCGCGGACTTTCCCTTGGCGGCGGTCTTCTTCGCCGACGCTTTGTTTGCGGCATTTTTAGTCGCGGCTGTTTTCTTCGCAGCCGGCCTGATTGATTTCTTCGCGGACTTCTTGCCCTTCGCGGTCGTCTCGACCTCAGGTTCGGCCGTCGTGACCAGACCAGCAGGCTTGCGCTCGGCCACCGCGATCACGATGTGCGACATGCGCCTCTGATAGCGGAAGGCACGTCCCTGTGGAGCGGGCCGGATGCGCTTCATACGCGGACCGTCGTTGGCCAGCGCCTGCTTGACGTAGAGATTGTCCACATCCACGTCCAAACCTTGTTCCTGGCTCAGGTAGTTGGCGTTCTGTAACGCCGAACGCAGCACCTTTTCGACCAGCGGCGCGACGCCCTTCTTGGTGAAGGCCACGGTCTGCAGCGCTTCGCCGACGCGGCGGCCCTTGATCAGATCGAGCACCAGCCGCGCCTTCTGCGGCGACACGCGCTGGTAGCGCGCCTCAGCTCGAAACTCCTGTGTCTCTTGCATACGTTGCCTTCCCTGCCTTCAATCCTTATTGCTTAGCGCGGTTTCGCCGTCGTTTCGGCAGCCTTCGCCGAGTGGCCCTTGAAGGTCCGCGTCGCCGCGAACTCGCCCAGCTTGTGGCCCACCATGTTCTCCGTCACATAGACCGGGATGAACTTGCGCCCGTTGTGCACTCCGATGGTGTGCCCCACCATATCCGGGTGAATCGTCGAGCGGCGCGACCAGGTGCGCACCAGCTTCTTGTCATTCGCCTGATTCATCGTGTCGATCTTCACCATCAGGTGAGTGTCGATGAACGGGCCCTTCTTGGTGGAACGTGCCATCTTTATCTCCTGCTTCAGTCCACTACTTGCTTCTACGACCGACGATGAATACGTCCGTCCGCTTGTTGTTGCGTGTCTTGTAGCC
>DATBCB010000200.1:0-21459 GCA_036270675.1 Acidobacteriaceae bacterium
CGATCCAGCTGTTGTAGGGCTCGTCGCCGACGGTGTTGTCGTAGAGGAAAGGAACCGACTCGTGCAGATCATGCAACACCTGCGCGTGCCACCCAATGTAAGTGTTGAGCACGTTGCGCGTCAGCGCGAGGTTCATTGTCATGGCGTCGCGGTTGTTGTCGTGCGCGACGTAGTGGCCCCAGTAGAGGAGGTGCGGATAGGTGTCGTTGGGATGCGCCTTGTGCCAGCGGTAAACATCGACCATGCGGTCGCGGCCATCGACTTCGACGACCGGCGTGATGAGCGTGATGACGTGCGAGCGGATGTACTGGACGTAGGGCGAATCATCGACGGCGAGGCGATACGCCAACTCCATGAGCGCCGTGGGGGCGCCAGTCTCCGGTGAATGGATGGTGCCGGTGATGTAGTAGACGGGCGTGGATGCGGCGATGAGTGGGCCGGCCTTGGCATCGTCCATATTGAGCGTGCGCGGATCGGCGAGCTTCGCGAGGCGTTCGTCGTTCTCCTTCTGGTGCGCGAGGAGGGATTCATCGGCGACGGCGACCGCGATCATCTCGCGGCCCTCTTCGCTATGGCCAATCGTCACGACACGCACGCGCGGAGTGGCGGCGGCGAGCAGGCGGAAGTATTTGTAGACATCCTCCGCGTAGGGCAGCATATTGGGCGCGCCGGAGACATCGCCCAGCACCTTTGCGGGCGTGGGGACGGTCTTTGAGGCCGGCAGGTAATCCGTGAGCGGCGAGTTGAACTGGGGCTCGGTGGTGTATTTACGGATCGCGGTGGTATAGGACTCGTCGATGGCCTGATGCGGATCGCGAGCGTAGTCCGGGACCTGGGCGAGAGCGACGACAGTGCTGGAGCAGAGCAGCGCGAATGCGGAGAGACAACGGAAAGGATGAGACATCAGGACTCCGTGTGAAAAAGGATGAATGCGGCTGTGCTGCTGCTAACCGGGCAGGTGTTATGGCGCGGGTGGCGAGTGGTCGCCGTATTTGTTGATCCACTTCAGCTCTTCGCGCACCGCGATGTAGCCGTGCCAGGGATTTTTGGAGAGCGGATGACCTTCGCCGGGAAAGGTGAGCAGCGCATGCGGGATGTTCAGCGATTCGAGCGCGTGCTCCAGCATAATGTCTTCGAGAAACGAAACGCGTATGTCGGCATCACCGGCGATCATGTGGGTGGGGGTGGTGACCTTGTTCATCTGGAAGATCGCGGCCTCGCTCTGATAGATCGCGGGCTTCTCCCACGGACGGCCGCCGAGATAGGCAGCGTCGTCGTAGGTCTCATCGTCGTTGCCCCAGTTGGCGGCGTGCTCCACCGCGCCGGCGCCGGTAACGGCGGCACGGAAGCGCGTGGTCTGCGTGATGAGCCAGTTGGTCATGTAGCCGCCGTAGCTATAGCCGCCGATGACGAGATGTGTGGGATCGGCGGTGCCGTCGGCGACCAGCGCGTCGACGCCGGCGAGGATGTCCTTGCCGGGAACTGAGACGATGTGGGGCGTGATCTGCTGCATGAAGGCGTCGCCGTAGCCGGCGGAGCCGCGGTAGTTGGGGCGGAAGACCAGCCAGCCTTGCGCGGCCGCCATGGTGGCCCAGTCGTACCAGTCGGCGCCGAATCGATCGCCATCGGCATCGGCCGGCCCGCCATGAATAAAAGTGAGCATGGGCAGATGCTTCGCGTCGCGCTTCTCCGGCGGATTGTCCGGCGGATAGATGAGGACGCCTTCGACGGTCGTGCCATCAAAGCTCTTCCACGTGTAAGGGCGCCATTCGGATTGCGCGTAGTTGAGATAGTGTGCGTTGAAGTGCGTGAGCGGCTTTGCCTGATCCAGATGCGCGGGCGAGGACGCGATGTAGACCTCCTGCGGCTCGCGGATGGCGGAGTGCGTGAGCAGCAGAGCATCGCCTTGCCGGGCGGCGTCGAGGCCGCCATAGGTGCCGTCGACACCGGCGAGCTTCTCCGCGTGCGCGCCCTTGACGCGGTAGACCTGCGTGCTGGTGCCCCTGGTGCCGGTAGCGAGGAGTGTGCCGTCGGAGAGGACTGTGTAGTCCTGCCAGTTGCCGTCGAAGTCGGCGCCGAGACGCTGGGGAGTGCCGCCCTGTGCGGAGATCGAATAGAGGCGGCCCTGCACATCGCGATACGGGCCTTCGACCGAACCCGCGGCAGCCTGCACCGTGAAGTAGAGGCGCTCGCCATCCGGCGACCAGCGGAGATTGTTTTCCAGACCCTGGTTGTGGGTCAACTGCGTGACGGCTACGCCGGTGGCTGCGACGGAGTAGATCTCGGTGTCCTCCGGACGTTCGAGCCGATGGGAGATGGGGCCGGTGACGAAGGCGATGGTGCCGCTATGACCATCGATCTTGATGAGGTCGATCGCGAGCGGGCTGCGTGCGATGACCGTCGCGCCTTCCGGCAATGGCTGCTGGCCAGGCGCGGGCGTTGGCGGCGTGGCGTTGGGCTGAGCGGCTGAGGCCGGAGGACGCGGTATGGGAATGCGGAGCAGCACATCGCCGCGATCGCTGGTCCTGTAACGTGTGACGTCTTTCCAGTCGCGCGCTTTCGCGTCAGTCTGGTCTTTGGAGAGCGGCTCCTGGATGGCGAGATAGATGGCGGTGCCGTCAGCCGCCCAGGCGAAGGAGTGGACGTCGTCTTTGCTGCGATAGAGCGGGCGAGCTTCGCCTCCATCGGCGGAGACGATCCAGATGCGGCCCGGCGTCTCGTCCTTGTCTTTGCCGTCTTTGCTTTCGGAGGGTTTTTCGTCAGGCAGAAGACGGTCGGAGGTGAAAGCGATGAAGCGGCCGTCGGGCGACCAGTCAGGGCCGCTGTCGTGTCCGGTGACGGTAAGAGGCTCGAGCTTGCCAGTGGCTGCGCGCCAGAGCCAGAGGTCTTCGCGGAAGCGGTTGGCCATCCAGTCCGGCTCACGCGCTGCGATGACCGCCGCGGTGCCATCCGGAGAGAGGCGTGCGGAGGTGTACTCAGATGCGGCGAAGTAGGCGTTGAGGGTGAGCGGCGGCTTGGTCTGGCTGGTGGCGGGAGTCTGGGCGGAGAGCGAAAGGGTCAGCAGAAAGGCGAAGAACAGCTGCACACGAAAGGTCGGCACACGAAGGGTCATGGATACTCAAGAGACCGGATGTGGGTTCGGAAAGCGACGGCTTCGACGATACGCCGAAGCCGCCATAGGTGCGAAGCGAGGACATTAGAAGCTGAAGCGCAGCGAGAACTGCTGCACGCGTGGGATGGTCAGCGTGGAGCTGTACTGCCCGAGCGTTCCGCTGGTGATCTGGGTATTCAGGCCGCCGGATGGATTCACTGGATTGGTATCGAAGCGCACCGAGTTGGTTGCGTTGAAGACCTCCCAGGCAAACTTCAGCGTCATTTGCTCGTGAATCCTCCATGCTTTGGACAGGCCGGTGTCGACGTCGAAGTAGCCATCGCCGCGGAAGTTGTTTCGCTGGCCCGCCTCGCCCGGATACGGCAGGCGCACCGGCGAGCCGGAAGCGACGCCATTGTTGATGGCATCCGGATCGGCGAAGACTTGCGGAGAACCGTTCACGAGATGACGATGCGTTTTGACGCTGCCGGTGACTACGGTGGTGCTTTCCTGCTGCCAATTGGTAGCCCAGCCAGTTGCGAAGATGGAGAACGGTAGACCGCTGGACCACCGGGCAATGCCGGAAAGCTGCCAGCCGGCGACAAAGCCATCCACCAGACTCCCGCCGGAGCTGAGGAAGCGTTGATTGCTGCCGAACGGCAACTGGATGACCCAGTCGCCATTGATGAGGTGGCGGGTATCGAAATCCGAAACGCCGCGGTTGAACTCGGGGTGGAAGGTGTTGATGATCTCGGAGAAGGAGGCGCCGCTGTTATAGGTGCTGGCTCCGTTCAGCTCGCCGGTGCGCTCCGTGTCCGATCCGAGATCGATGGAGTTGGAAAAGGTGTAGGTGAAGTCAAACTGCAGGCCGTGGCTCACGGCGTGGCGCAGGATGAACTGGCCGGCGTTGTAGCTGGAGCCGCCGACGTTCGACCAGGCATACAACGAAGAGAACTGCCGCTGGTAGTAGCGAGGCGAGGTGTTCGGACCGCAGCCGAGGGTGCAGTACACGTCGATATCGGCAAGCGCTGTCGTCTCGTTGCCACGCTGATAGGCCCATTCATTGCTGTAGATGTTTTGGGTTGCACTCATGCCGCCGGTGGCGAGATATGGGAACAAGTTCTCGAAGTAGGGAATTGCCTCAACCGAGGCTTGCGACGCTGTGCCGGGATCGGCGTAACCATTGTTGCGGTCCACGTCCTGCGATAGCAGAGTGCCGGCCCGGAAGTAATCCATGCCGGACTTGGGATCGACGAGGTCGAGGGGCTCCGCCAGATCGAGCTGCTGCAGGAGGCGGCGGCCCAGGCGTCCAATATAAGCCGCCTCAAGAGTGAACCCGCCGGGCAGCTCGCGCTGTACGGAGAAGTCGATTGCTTCGGAGTAGGGCGTTTTGAGGTGATCGTCGATGCCCCAGGTGATGGCGAAGCCAGCTCCGTTCACGTCTGTAGGCGGCGTGTAGGGGTATTGAACGACATTAGGCTGGCTCGCTCCCAGGGGCGGCAGATTGTGCACACCGGTGAAGCGGGGTGCGTTATCCGGCGAGTAGCTGCCCGCCGCATTGGTGAGGTTGGTGCTGGTGCCGAAGGAGCCGAGCTGATCGAAGGAATTCACGATGCCCTGGCCAAAGTGATCGTAGTAGAGGCCGAAGCCGCCGCGGATGGAGGTCTTGTTGTCAGGAGAGTAGGCGAATGCAAGCCGCGGGGCCACGTTGCCGAGCTGCGATGGCCAGTATGGTGTGAGTCCCCGCGACTGGCCGTTGGGAGCAAACTGAATATCCGGCTGAACCGTCAAGCCCTGCGCTGCACCGGCGGCGCGGTTGATGAGCCACTGGTGAATGTTGAGGGTGGGAGCGACCTGCTGCCCATTGGTTTCGTACGGGGTTTGCAGCATCGACTGCCGGATGCCGAAGGTGACGGTCAAATTCGGCTGCACGCGCCATGCGTCCTGCAGGAAGTATTCGAATTCATTTGTCTTGTAATGGCGATCGACGAATGCCCCGTCGCCCTGAAGGTTTCCGGTTGTTCCATCGCGGGATACCGCGTAATTGAACTGACCTGACACCGAGGGAACGATGCCGCTGAGAGCGGCGATGGCAATGTTATAGGAGTTGGAGAAGCCGGCATCCACGCCGGGGTATCCGAAGGCGGCTGGATCAAAGCTGTTGCCGGTGTTCGCGATGTTGCCGCCGCCGGCGATCCAGTATTCGTTGGTGCTGGCGCTGTTGTAGCTGGACGCATCGGAGCTGCGGTTGTTGAAGATGAGCCGGTAGTTCACGCCGAAACTGAAACTGTGCTGGCCCTTGGTCCAGGTGAACGTGTCGACGACGTTGTGTACGGGAACGTTGACGATGGTGGAGCGCGCGTGGGAGGTGGCCTGATCCATGAATCGGAAGTCGACGTAATCACCCTGGCCGATGCCGCGGGTGGAGGTGCCCTGCCGTATGTAGCCATAGCGCAAGTCATTGATCATGTGCGAATTGAGAGTCCAGTCCCAACCGGAGGCAAGACCCTTCGTGTTGTCGATGTAAGTGCTGGACGGCGGCTGCCCCGGGTATTGCAGAACGCCCGCCTGGGTGTCCTTCTGCAGGTTGCCGCGGATGAACAGGTGGTGATGCTCGGTGAGCTGGTAGTCGAGTTTTGCGATCGAGGTGTTCAGCGTCGCCGGGTAGGGCGAGGAGAAGGTGAATGATCCGAGATTGAGACCGTCACCCTGCGCGAGCCCATTGGCCGTGGGATATTGGCTGAAATAGCTGAGCACGTTGGGATCGACGCCCGGTCCCCAGGGGCAGGTGCCGTTCGCGCTGCAGTTTGGATCCATGGTCGCGATCTGCGCCGGCGTCAGCGTGACGGTTGTGCCGTTGCTGATGTATTGAACGTTTCCGGCCTTGAATGAGGCGGTCGGCACGGTGCGGGTGATCTGCTTGTTCTCCGCGGTGCGCTGGCCCTCATAGGTCCCGAAGAAAAAGAGCTTGTCTCGCTTGATGGGGCCACCGACCCATGCGCCGAAGGTATTGCGGATGAGCTTGCCGGGAACATTGGGCTCACCTGCAGAAACTTGGGCTGCCTTGTTGAACCAGTCGTTGGCCGCCGCGAAGGTGTTGCGGTGAAATTCGTAGACGCTGCCGTGAAACGCGTTGGTACCGGAGCGCGTGACGATGGCCACCTGCGCGCCGGAGGAACGCCCGGAGTCGGCATTGGAGTTGGTAGTTGCGACACGGTACTCCTCAGTCGAATCGAGCGTCGGGCGCAGCACGCCGGTGAAGGCGAGTCCCTGCTCCTGATTGTTGTCGTCCAGGCCGTCCAGGGTGACGTTGGTCTGGTCGGAGCGCGCGCCGTTCACCGATCCGGAGCGGCTATCGCTTTGCGCGTCGGCCTGGCGGCCCAGGTAGAGAACTCCGGGCTGCAGGCTGAGCAGATCAGGAACGTTGCGGCCTTCGGAGGGCAGCGACTCGATGGTCTGGTTGTTGAAGGCGTTGCCGATGGTCGCGTCGATGCGGTTCAACGTCTGGGCTTCAGCGCTGACGTTGACGGTCTGCGATGTCTGGCTGACGCCCAGTTGGAAGTTGATGGTGGCCGGCTGATTGACCAGCAACTGCGCCTGCTTGGTCGAGGTGCCAAAACCGGACGCTGTCACCGTGACGGCATATGTGCCTGGTGTCAGTTGCGGGAACTGGTAGAGCCCGCTGCTGTCGGTGGTGCCGGTGACCACGGCGTTGGTGGCGATGTTCCTGGCCTGGACCTGTGCGCTGGGAATCATTGCACCGGTGGAATCCGTGACCGTACCGCGCACGGAGGTAAAGCTGGTTTGCGCCAGCAGCGGCACCACAGAGATGAGATACACGACTAGCGCGGATCTGAGCGATCGCATGCGAACGGCCTCCAAGAAGGACAACATCCAAAGCAGCCGGTGGCCCGTTGTGTCTTGCTCGGAGCCTGCCGGTATTAACCACGGAAGTAGACAGCTTGGCCCGCAAAAACGTTTTAACAGGAAGAGAGGCTTGATTATGGCGCACAGCTCTCAGCACGGCAAGGGGCGGATAACTGGAAAAACGGGTTGATAGAACGGATTGGCGTGCGGGCAGGATGCTTTTAGGGATAGAGCCAGGTGCGCTGCCAGCCATTTGGGCTGCGGGTATAGAGCATGCGATCGTGCAGGCGGTTGGGGCGGCTTCGCCAGAACTCGATGGCCCGTGCGTGGACGGCGAAGCCGGTCCAGTGCAGTGGGCGCGGAATGTCGCCGGGATACCGCAACGCCAGGTCGACTGCCCGTGCCTCAAGCGTTGCGCGGTTGGGAAGCGGCCGCGATTGGTCCGAGGCGAGCGCGCCGAGCTGACTGCCGCGGGGCCGGCTGCGGAAGTAGGCATCCGCGTGGTCCGACGAGACCTCCGAGATCGGCCCTTCGATGCGGATCTGGCGGCGCAGCGACTTCCAGTGGAAGCACAGCGCGGCGTATGGGTTGGCACGCAGCTCCAGGCCTTTGCGGCTTTCTGCGTTGGTATAGAAGACGAACGAGCCGTCGCCGATCACATCTTTGAGCAGGACCATACGGACGGACGGCAGTCCCGCAGGGCTGGCGGTAGCGAGCGCCATGGCGTTGGGATCGTTCGGTTCAGCGCTCTGGGCTTCAGCAAACCAGGCGTAAAAGCAGGGAAGCGGGTCGAGGGCCTCCGGTGAGAAGGGGTCCTCGCTCGGCAGCGGCTCGGCATTCGCGTTCGTGGTCGCGTCCATAAGACAAGTATTGACGAGACCAGTATTGTCGAAGGAAGGGCGCGAGGCCAGCGGAATCGATGGAGATCGCATGGGTGCTTCGAGGCCGACCACTGGAAAGGTAACAAATATGGATACGATTGATCTGGATACGACTGATCTGGATAGGACTGACCTGGATAAGACCGACCTGGATAAGACTGACCTCGTTAAGACCGATCTGCGCAGCGACACCGTGACCAGGCCGACTGTAGCGATGCGTCGCGCGATGGCAGAAGCGGAGGTGGGGGATGACGTCTACGGGGAAGACCCGACGGTGAACTGGCTGGAAAAGCGAGCGGCGGAGATATTTGCGAAGGAGGCAGCACTCTTTGTGCCCACGGGCACCATGGGCAACCAGATTGCGGTACGGTTGCACACCGAGCATGGGCAGGAGGTGATCTGCGAGCGGCGCGCACACATGGTGGATTGGGAGATGGCGATGGTATCCGCTTTTAGCGGCTGCCAGTTGCGGCAGGTGGAGGGCGAGCGCGGCGTGTTGCGCTGGGAGCGAATCGCGACGGCGATTGCGACGCCAATTTACTATCGCGCGCAGACCGGGCTGATCGCGCTTGAGAACACCCACAACATGGCGGGAGGCACGGTGACGCCGCTGGCGGCGCTCGAGGAGGTGTGGGCGGGCGCAGCAGAGCGCAGTTTGCCTGTGCATCTGGACGGAGCGCGGGTCTTTAATGCGGCCGCGGCGCTGGGGGTCTCGGTGGCGGCGCTGACGCGCGGATTTGCGACGGTGATGTTCTGTCTGAGCAAGGGCCTGTGTGCGCCGGTGGGGTCAATGCTGGTGGGTTCACATGCGCTGATCGAGCGCGGCCGGTCGATCCGGAAAATGCTGGGCGGAGGCATGCGGCAGGCAGGAATACTGGCTGCGGCGGGATTGATGGCGTTGGAAGAGATGCCGGCGCGGCTGCATGAGGACCACGCGAACGCGCGCTGGATGGCCGAGCAGATTGCCGCGATGGATGGCTGCAGGATCGATCTTGAAACAGTGCAGACGAATATCGTGATCTTCCGTCCGGTGGGCAGGACGGCGGCGGAGATCGTTGCCGGGCTGAAGGCGAAGGGCGTGCTGTGCGGCACGGCGAGCGCGGATGAGGTGCGCTTCGTGACCCACCGCGACGTGGAACGGGGCGGGTGCGAACGCGCTGTATCGGCACTGCGCGACCTACTGAAGTGAGAAATGGCAAGCGCGCAGAAACGGTTCGGCAACGCGAAGCCCTCGGACGAGATGCGGCATGTCTGCGCTCTCATCGATGGCGAGATTTTGCAATGGCCGCAGGTGGCGGCGCGTTCGATGTTTGGGTTTCGCGCGTACTACCGGGCAAGCACGATCTTCGCTTTGCTTCCTGAGACACGCGCTCTGGAGACTCCGAATTCCATTGCTTACAAGCTGCAGACCGGCGGTGCGCGTGAAGGAGCGAAGTGGATTTCCTGTGAAACCGATGGGCCGGAGAAGGTGCGCGCGGCGCTGGCGCTTCTGGACCGGGCCTATACCTCCGCGGGGCGCAAGAAGAAGCCATCGCGAAAGATGCAATAAATCGGCTATTAACATCGGCTATTAACAAGGGATGTGACTCGAAAAACCAAGCCTTTTCGACGGCCCTCCTTCTATATAATTGAGGCATTATGCCCAAGTACTCGATTGTCGTCCCATTCCACAATGAGGAAGAGAACGTCACCGCGCTCTACGATCGTTTGAAGGCAGTCATGGAGACGGTTGGCGAGAGCTTTGAGCTGGTGCTGGTGGACGACGGATCGAGTGACCGCAGCTATAAGCTGCTCGAGGAGATTGCCGCGGTGGACAGCCGCGTGCTGGTGGTGAAGCTGCGCCGCAACTTCGGGCAGACCTCGGCTCTGGCCGCCGGCTTCGATCATGCGCAGGGTGACTTCATCCTGGCGATGGATGGCGATCTGCAGCACGATCCGGAAGAGGTGCCGAACTTTCTCGCCAAGCTCGAAGAGGGCTACGACGTGGTGAGCGGCTGGCGCAAGGATCGCATCGACAACTTCGTGATGCGACGTATTCCTTCGCGCTGCGCGAACTGGCTGATGGCGAAGCTGAGCGGCGTCGATATCCACGACTTCGGCACCACGTTCAAGGCCTACCGCCGCGAGGTGATCCACAACATCCCGCTTTACGGCGAGATGCACCGGTTCATTCCCGCGCTGGCCTCCTGGTATGGCGCGAGCATCTGCGAGATTCCGATCAAGAATGTGAACCGCCAGCGCGGCAAGAGCCATTACGGCATCTCGCGTACCTTCCGCGTCTTCTTCGATCTGCTGACCATCCGTTTTCTGCTGAAGTACATGTCGCGTCCGCTGCACTTCTTCGGCAGCCTGGGTGCGCTCAGCATTCTTTTTGGCGGCGCGATCTCCGTATTTCTCGCGGCGTTGAAGGTGTTGACACATCAGCATGTGATGGACCAGCATGGGCCGCTGTTTGTGGTTGCGGGCGTACTGATCCTTGCCGGCATCCAGATGCTGGCCATCGGGCTGCTGGGCGAATTGCAGGTGAGGCACTATCACACCGGGCAGCAGCGTTCGCCGTATGCGATCGACCGGCTGGTTCGTCTGCGCTCACCCGAAGAGCCCAGCATGTTGCGCGAAGGCTGATCCACCTCGATTGCAGGTATGCAATGACGGGTATGCAATGAAAGGACGCCCATGCGGCGTCCTTTTTCAGTTTTTTGACAGTGTGTGCTGGCGGGCGGTGCGAGACTGGCGCATCCTAAACAAGGCATTTTTTATTTTGCCGAGGACGACAGCACGATGACGTCGACGATTCTGTATCTGCTTTGCGTTGTGATTGGCGGGGTGAGCGGCTTGCGCTCGCTGACTGGAATAGCGGTGGTCACCATTGCGGCGCAAAGAGGCTGGCCGCATCTGGGCTGGCTACACCTTGGCAGCACCGGGTTGAACTTTCTTACCAAGCCGGTGGCGATGTTCGTCTTTGTGGTGCTCGCAATTGGCGAGCTCATCGCGGACAAGCTGCCGTTCATTCCTTCGCGCATCCAGGCGGGGCCGCTGGCTGTGCGCTTCCTGGTGGGCGGTTTATGCGGCAGCACGCTCGCTGTCGCTGCGGGAATGCCGTGGGTTTTCCCGGCAGCCGTCGCCGGGGTCACGGCTATCGCGGGCGCCTATGCAGGCTATTGGCTACGTCGCAGCATCACCAGCCGTGGCGTGAAGGACCTGCCCATTGCGCTGTTGGAGGACGCGACCGCGATTCTGCTGGCGCTGTTCGCCGTGTCGCGCTTCTAAAAGAAAGCTGGGGCCTGAACAATTTCGATGAAGATTGGATGACGCGAATGGCAGAACAGTATGACGTGTTGATTCTGGGATCGGGGCAGGCGGGGAATCCGCTGTCGTCCGATTTCGTAAAAGCCGGCAGGCGCGTCGCGCTGATCGAACGCGCGGAGGTGGCTGGCACCTGCATCAACTACGGCTGCACGCCGACCAAGACGATGGTGGCGAGCGCGCAGCGCGCGTGGCAGGCGCGCCATGCTGGAGAGCTGGGCATTGAGGTTGGCCCGGTACGCGTGAACATCGAGCAGGTGCGGGCGCGGAAGCGGAAGATCGTCGAGCAGTTTCGCGCGTCGAATGAGAAGCGCTTTGCCAGCGGGCAGCCCGAACTGGTGCGGGGCGAAGCCCGCTTTGTCGCGAGCAAGGAGATCGCGGTCGCGCTGAAGGCTGGCGGCGAGCGCAGGCTGGCGGCGGAGACGATCGTGATCGACACCGGCGATAGTCCGACGGTGCCGAAGACTGCGGGGCTCGATGGCGTGTCGTATCTGGACAACGTGAGCCTGATGGAACTGGATGTCGTCCCTGAGCACCTGGTCATTCTGGGCGGCGGCTACGAGGCAGTGGAGTTTGGCCAGATGTTCCGTCGTTTCGGCAGTGCAGTCACCTTGCTGGAACGCGGGGAGCACCTGCTGGGGCATGAGGATGCGGAGATCTCCGAGGCGATCGAAGCGATTCTGCGCGAGGACGGGCTGACCATCGAGACCGGCGCGAATGCAGTCCGCGTCGACGGGAAAGCGGGCGCGGTGACGGTTCATCTGGAAGACGGGAAGAGCGTCTCCGGCTCGCATCTTTTCCTCGGCGTGGGCCGCTCGCCCAACACCAAGGAACTCCATCTGGACGCTGCTGGAGTGCTGACCGATGAGCACGGCTACATCAAGGTCGATGACGAGCTGCACACGAATGTGCCGGGGATCTATGCGGTGGGCGACGTGAAGGGCGGCCCGGCTTTCACGCATGTGTCGTATGACGACTACCGGATTCTGCGCGACAACCTGGTCTTCAATACGAGCTCCGGGGGCAAGGGCAGGCGGAAGACGACCGATCGCACAACTGTCTACGTCGTGTATATGGACCCGCAGCTTGGCCGCGTGGGGATGACAGAAGCGGAGGCGCGGCGGAGTGGACGCAGGATCAAGGTAGCGCGCATGCCGGTGGCGTGGATTGCGCGTGCGATCGAGACGGGCGAGACGCGCGGCTTACTGAAAGCTATCGTCGATACCGATACAGAGGAAATTCTGGGGGCGGCCATTCTCGCGCCGGAGGGCGGCGAGTTGATGAGCATGTTAGAACTCGCGATGATGGGGAAGTTGTGCTATAGCGTGCTGGAGAATGCAGTTTTTGCACACCCGGCTTACGCAGAATCGCTGAATACACTTTGGGGACACTTCGAGGAGTGAGCGAACACGCGGGCCGCGATGTGCATCCTTCGTAGCAGGGGCGTGTCGTGTGTCCGTTGCGATCGTTCCGCATACTAGCGAGTGGCCGCTTCGGCGGCAAACGAGATGGAGACGATGACCAACGAGAAGCTGGCTGAGACTACCTTGAAGACGAAGACCACGGGCAAGACAACAAGCGCGGTGAAGGCGCCGCGAAAGGGCGGGCCCAAAGAGAGCGGCATCACAGAGAGCAGCGTCAAAGAGAGCAGCGTGAATGGGGCTCTTACCACGTCCACCAAGCCGGCGAACGGACGCAGCCGCGTGGTCGTGGAAGCGGTGACGCCGGAGATCGACGGCGGCCGCTTTGCCATAAAGCGTGTGGTGGGCGACCAGGTGCGGGTGGAGGCCGATGTCTTCGGCGATGGACACGACCTGGTGCGCGCGCATTTGCTCTATCGCCACCAGAGCGAGCCAGACTGGCGCGCCGAAGAGATGACGGCGCTCGGCAACGATCACTGGCGGGTGAGCTTTCCCGTGACCAAGCTGGGTTTTTATGAGTACACGGTGGTCGGCGAGGTCGATCACTTTCTAACCTGGCGGACGGAACTGAAGAAGCGGCAGGATGCGGGCCAGGATCTGGACCTGCCGATGAAGACGGGCGCGCTGCTGATCGAGGCGATGGCGAAGCGGGCGACGAAAGAAGAGGCGGCGCAGTTGCGGGCGTTTGCGGAGAAGGTTCGCAGCGGGTCGACGGATGCGGCATTTGACGAGACGCTGCTGGCGATTGTGAACCGGAATCCCGAGACGGAGATGCAAACGCGCTACGAGCGAACGCTGCGCGTGTGGGTGGATCGTGAACGGGCGCGCTTTTCCAGTTGGTATGAGCTGTTTCCGCGTTCGTGGGGAAAGCCGGGCCAGCATGGCACGCTGCGCGATGTTGCCGCGCAATTGGATTATGTCGAGGAGATGGGATTCGATGTGCTCTATCTGCCGCCGATTCATCCCATCGGGCGCAGCTTCCGCAAGGGCAAGAACAACACCACAGAGGCGAAGCCCGGCGATGTGGGCAGCCCGTGGGCCATTGGAGCGAAGGAGGGCGGACATCTCGCGATCCTGCCTGAGCTGGGCACCTTTGCGGACCTCGACTATCTCATCCAGCAGCTTCACGCGCGCAAGATGGAACTGGCGCTGGATATCGCCTTCCAGTGTGCTCCGGACCATCCCTGGGTGACGGAGCATCCGGAGTGGTTCAAGAAGCGCGCGGATGGATCGATCCAGTATGCGGAGAATCCGCCAAAGAAATATCAGGACATCTATCCGCTGGATTTCGAGTCGAGCGACTGGCGGGGATTATGGGACGCGCTGAAGGAAGTCTTCATGTTCTGGGCGGAAAAGAATGTGCGCATCTTCCGCGTCGACAATCCGCATACCAAGGCCTTTCCGTTCTGGGAGTGGGTGATCGCAGAGGTGCAGGCAGTCTATCCGGACGTGATCTTTCTGGCAGAGGCCTTCACGCGTCCGCGGGTGATGGAGCGGCTGGCGAAGCTGGGCTACACCCAGAGCTATACCTATTTCACTTGGCGCAACACCAAGACCGAGCTGATGCAATACATGATTGAGCTGACGAAGACGGATGTGTTCGAGTACATGCGGCCGAACTTCTGGCCGAACACGCCGGATATTCTGCCGTTCGGCTTGCAGACCGGCGGCCCGAATGCGCCCAAGAGCCGGCTGGTGCTGGCTGCGACGCTCTCGTCCAATTACGGCATCTACGGACCGGCGTTCGAGCTGGGTGAAAGCATCCCGTTCAAAGAGGGCAGCGAGGAGTATCTGAACAGCGAGAAGTATGAGATCAAGCGCTGGAACCGCGATGCGCCGAACTCACTGCGGCCGCTGATCACGCTGTTGAACCAGGCCCGGCGCGCCAATGCCGCACTGCAGCGGAATGAAAATCTTATCTTTCATCCCACGGACAATGCCCAGATTATGGCCTACAGCAAGGCGACCGAGGATGGCTCGGATGTGGTGCTCACCATCGTGAGCCTGGACCCGGTGAACACGCAGGCGGGGTTTGTCATACTTGATCTGGCGGCACTTGGGCTGAGCGATGGGTCGACCTTCGAAGTCTTCGATCTTCTGGCGAATCGCGTCTACCGCTGGCAGGGATCGCGCAACTACGTCGAGCTGCGACCGTATGAAATACCGGCCCACGTCTTCCATGTAGTGCCCAGATAGGTAGTGCGCAGGTAGCTGCCGCGCCCGTGCAAATAATCCAGTCACGAGGAGAACGATTTGAAGCAAGCGGGCAGCATGGCGGATCCACTGTGGTTCAAGGATGCGGTCATCTACGAACTGCATGTCCGGGCCTTCATGGACAGCAACAACGACGGCATCGGCGACTTTGCCGGGCTGATGCAGAAGCTGGACTACATTCAGGACCTGGGGGTTACGTGCCTGTGGCTGCTGCCGTTCTTTCCCTCGCCGCTGCGCGATGATGGCTACGATATCGCCGACTACCTGAACGTGAACCCGAGCTACGGGACGCTCGATGATTTCAAGGCGTTTCTGGCGGCTGCGCATGAGCGCGACATCCAGGTGATGGTGGAACTGGTGGTGAACCACACCTCGGACCAGCATCCCTGGTTTGAGCGGGCGCGGCGGGCGCCGAAGGGTTCACCGGAACGCGAGTTCTACGTGTGGAGCGACACGGATCAGCTCTACAAGGACGCGCGCATCATCTTCACCGACACCGAGAAGTCCAACTGGACCTGGGACACGGTGGCCGAGCAGTACTACTGGCATCGCTTCTTTTCTCACCAGCCGGACCTGAACTATGACAATCCGCAGGTGATGGAAGAGGTGTTGAACATCATGCGCTACTGGCTGGACATGGGCGTGGATGGGCTGCGCGTCGATGCGATTCCATACCTGGTGGAGCGCGACGGCACCAACTGCGAGAACCTGCCGGAGACGCACGCGGTGATGAAGACAATCCGCGCTGCGATCGATAAGGATTACGAGAGCCGCGTCATCTTGGCGGAGGCCAATCAATGGCCGGCCGATGTGCGCCCGTACTTCGGTGACGGCGACGAGTGCCACATGGCATTTCATTTTCCGCTGATGCCGCGCATGTACATGGCGCTGCGCCAGGAGGACGCGCTGCCCATCACGGAAATTATGGCGCAGACGCCGGACATTCCCAATAACTGCCAGTGGGGAATTTTTCTGCGCAACCATGACGAGCTGACGCTCGAGATGGTGAGCGACGAAGAGCGCGACTACATGTATTTCGCCTACAGCGCCGATCCGCGGATGCGCATCAACATCGGGATCCGGAGACGACTGGCGCCGCTGGTGGACAACAATCGCCGCCGTATCGAGCTGCTGAACAGCCTGCTCTTCTCCTTCCCAGGCACGCCGATTCTTTATTACGGCGATGAGATCGGGATGGGAGACAACATCTATCTCGGCGACCGCAACGGTGTGCGTACGCCGATGCAGTGGACGGGCGATCGCAATGCCGGATTCAGCCGCGCGGTACCGGCGAAGCTCTTCTCGCCGGTGGTGATGGATCCGGTTTGGGGCTATGAGGCGATCAATGTGGAGGCGCAGCAGAGCGATCCCTCCAGCCTGCTGAGCTGGATGCGCAACATGATCGCGCTGCGCAAGCTGTTTCGCGTTTTCGGCCGCGGCTCGCTCAAGTTTCTCCACCCGTCCAACCGCAAGGTGCTGGCGTATGTGCGCGAAGACGGCGATGAGCGCGTGCTGTGCGTCGCGAACCTGTCGCGCTTCCCGCAGCCGGCGCAGCTGGACCTGTCGGAATATTCCGGGCTGACGCCGGTGGAGATGCTGGGCTATGTCGAATTTCCCAAGATCGAGAAGACGCCCTATTCGATCACGCTGAACCAGTACGGTTTTCTGTGGCTGGAGCTGCAGGGCGCGCTGGAGCCGGAGGAGCCGGAACTGCCCGCGGATGCGGGGCTGCGTCTGCAGCACGCGGCGGACTGGAAGATGGTGCTGGCGGGCGCTGGGCGGGAGCGGCTGGAGCAGGAATGGCTGCCGGCGTTTCTGCCCAAACAGCGCTGGTTCGGCGCAAAATCGCGGCAGATCGCTACGACCGCCATCCACGACTGGGGGCGCATGGGCGATGACGCGCTGGCCTTGGTCGAAATCACCTACGCCGGAGGAGATCGCGACACATATTTCGTTCCCCTGGCGATCAGTATCGGGGCGTCGGGAGAGACCATCGCCAGAAACCATGCCAACGCTGTCCTGGCCGCGGTGACCACTCCGGATGGAAGTGGCTACCTGCACGACGGGATGTTCGACGACGAGACTGCGCGCGAGTTTCTGACGCTGATCGGCGATGCGGGCGAGCTAACGATGCAGCATGGCAAGGTGCGCGGTGTGCCGAGCGCGCGCTTCGCGGAGTTGCACGGCGAAGAGACGCTGGAGCCGCGGCGCGGGTCGGCAGAGCAGAGCAATACATCGATCCTGTTCGGCAGCCGCCTGATCCTGAAGGTCTTCCGCCGCCAGCAGGCCGGGCCGAATCCGGACACGGAGATCGCCCGCTACCTCACAGAGCACAGCGGATTTCGCGCGATCGCGCCCTTCGGCGGTTCGCTGGAATATCACCCACTGGCGCCGGAGGCGGCGGAAACCGCGACCAGCACGCTGGCCATGCTGCAAGGTCTGGTGCCGAACGAAGGCGACGGCTGGGAGTGGACGCTCGAAGATCTGCAGCGCTATTTCGAGCAGATCTCCGTTGTACCGATGCCGGAGGAGCATTACCCGCGGGCCAACGTAGTGCTCACCGAGATGAGTGAGCTTCCGGAGAGCGAGTGGACGCGCGAGCATGTCGGGACATACCTGGACGCCGCGGCGCTGCTGGGCCGCCGCACTGCGGAGATGCACTTGGCGCTCGGCCAGCCAACGCACGACGAGGCATTCGCTCCGGAGCCGATGACCGAAACGGACCTGTCGGTGCTGCGCGCCGGCCTCTCCGAGCACGCGAATGCGGCCTTCGATGCATTGCGGCAGAATCTCTCCCGCCTCCCCGCGGACGTGGAGGAGATGAGCGGCCTGGTGCTGAGCCGGCGCCGTCGCGTGGCGGAGCGGTTGGGCCGGGTGGTTGATCTTTTCTCCTCAGGACTGCGCACGCGGGTGCATGGGGATTACCATCTCGGTCAGGTGCTGCGCTCGCGCGGCGACTTTGTCATTCTGGACTTCGAGGGCGAGCCGGCACGGTCGCTGCTGGAACGGCGCGCGAAGCAGTCTCCGATGAAGGATGTTGCGGGAATGCTGCGCTCATTCAGCTACGCGGCGTACACCGGGCTGATGCGCATGCTGACGCGCAGGCCGGGCGATGCGGAGCGTCTGGAACCCTGGGCCCGGTTGTGGGAGCAGTCGGCGTGCAGCGCATTCCTCAGGGCCTATCGACTGACCATGAGGACTGCGGGTGGAATGATGGTTCCTGCGGAGACCGACGCCTTTGAGCAGTTGCTGGAGATTTACGTGCTCGATAAGGCGCTCTATGAATTGATGTACGAGCTGAACAACCGGCCGGCGTGGGTGCGGATTCCTCTGGCGGGCATTCTTGCTCTGCCGCTCCGCTAGCGATGATGTGCGGAAGGGATATTGGACGGAAGTCCGAGAGCATTTTCCCTGATACTGTGACCAGCGGAGATTGTCTCGGTGTGGTCTTCTTGAAGAAAGACCACGTGAGTTTATGTTGATCGGTCGATACCGACAGGGAAATGCTTTATGGCGAAGGTAGAGGTCGAGCAGCAGACAGCAGGGCAGAGCCCGAGCCCGTCGCAAACAGAATTGGTGGTGGGGCTGCCCGGGCTGGTGGACGTCGCGAAGGTGAAGGCTACTGCTGCGCAATGGAGCGGTAGCGGCCGCCGCATTGCCGTCGTGCATCCGTGCGCGCCCGGCATGAGCGAGACGCTGGAAACGCTGGACCAATCGGGTGAGGTGTGGCTGGTGGCGCGGGAGATCACCGCGGCTGCCAGCGCCACCGTGCCGTGGCTGGGACAACCGGTGGTCTATTCCGCACTGCTGGCGGAGGCGGAGTCGCTGGGCGCGAGCGCGTGCGTCATTCTGAATCCGGACCTGGCGGCCTTCACACCCGCTGCAGTGGATGCGCTGGTGCAGCCCATTCTCCAGAACCAATGCGACCTGTGCATGCCGCTCTATCGCGCCGGGCCCTTTGACGGGCTGTTGAACCAGGCGATCCTTGCTCCGGTGACGCGTGCGCTCTACGGCAAGCGCGTGCGCTACCCGCTGGCACAGGACTTTGCCGTGTCGGCCGGATTCCTTCCGGGGCTGCTGCAGGCGGTCAGCACCCCGACAGCGGGACAAGGACTGCTGTGGCCAGCGACCGAAGCCGTGCTGCGTGAGAAGAAGGTGTGCCAGGTGTCTCTGCCGGTGCATCACGAGTATCCGACTGCGGGCATGGACCTGCCGACGCTGTTGCAGCAGATCGTCGGGCCGCTGTTTGCGGACGTGGACCGCCACGCCAGCTTGTGGCAACGAGTGCGCGGTTCGCATTCCGTCACCGAGAGCGGCGGAGAGACGGGGGAAGCGCCGGCGCAGACTTCGCCCGATCCGCGGCCGATGGTGGAGGCCTTTCAACTGGGCCAGCGCAACCTGCAGGAGGTGTGGTCGCTGGTGCTTCCACCCGTGACGCTGCTGGAGTTGAAAAAGCTGAGCCGTCAACCGCTGGAGTCCTTTCGCATGCCCGATGCGCTGTGGGCCCGCATCGTCTACGACTTCGCCCTGGCTTACCGCCTGCGTACGTTGAGCCGTGGACATCTCCTGGGTGCGATGGCTCCCCTCTATCTGGGGTGGGTGGGCTCGCGCGTGCTGGAGATCGAAGGCGGAGTGTCTTGGGGTCCGCGCCAGGAGCAACTGGAGCGCGTGTTTGAACAGGATAAGCCGTACCTGGTGCAGCGCTGGCGCTGGCCGGATCGCTTCAATCCGTAGCTCAGAGAACGATAGCGCAGAGTGTGGGAGGAAAGATCGAATGTGGAACCAAGTCGGCGGTACGCTGAGCAATTCGATGGCGCAGGCGATCGAGCGCTTCGCCTCATTGCTGCCAGGGATACTGGCTTTTCTGTTGGCGGTGGGGCTTTTCTCGCTCATCGGCTGGCTGCTGGCGTGGGTGGTGCGCCGCGTGCTGGTATCGCTGCACTTCGATGAGAAGCTGGGTCGCGGCACGGAGGCGGTGACGGAATGGTCGCCGCGGCAGACGCCGGCCGGCCTGGCGGCGCGGCTGGTCTTCTGGGCCTTTGTGGCCATCGGCATCGCGGTGGGCGCGGATGCCTTTAACGCCTCTTCGCACTCCGCCATTGCAGCGGAGCTGCTTGCGTATATACCCAAGCTGATCGGCGCTGCCATCATCCTGCTGGTGGGCAACATCGTGGCGCGCTTTCTCTCTCGCGGCGTGCTGATCGGCGCCGTGAACATGAACCTGCAGTACGCAAGGCTGCTGAGCCTGGGAGTGAAGTGGCTGGTGCTGGTAATGACTGCGGCCATGGTGCTCGATCATCTGCAGGTCGGCCAAAAAATCGTCGATATTGCGTTCGGCATTCTCTTCGGCGGCATCGTGCTATCGCTGGCTCTTTCGGTGGGCCTGGGATCGCGCGACCTGGTAAGCCGATCCATCGAACGCGAGACCTCCCGCGCGGCGGCGCCGCCCGCGCAGGAGGAGGAGCAGTTGCGGCACTTCTAAGCCGGCACTTCTAAGCGAAGAGCCGCAGTCCTCCCTCAAACTGTGGCCGAGGAGTGGGTGCGAATCGGCGCATCTTGACCTGGAAGCTAGACCTTGGCGGCTAGGCGATGCTGACTTCCGTGTAGGTGCCCATGACCTCGCGCAGTGCAGCGCATATCTCGCCTACGGTGGCATAGGCGCGAACGCAATCCAGAATATAGGGCATGGTGTTCGCGGAAGAAAGCCGAGAAGGTCTTGTAGCTGGCTCTTCTGCGGCCGCCGTGCGAAGCGCCCTCAGCGCGCGGTCTACCGCATCCTGGGAGCGTCGTGCCCGCAGATGCTGCAGCTTGACCGTCTGCTGGTTCCGAGCCTCTTCGCCGATGTACAGAATCTCCTGGGGCGTCTCGTCGATGACGTAATCATTCACGCCGACAATGATTTTTTCTTTCTTCTCCACGGCACGCTGGTAGACGTAGCTGGCTTCGGCGATCTCCTTCTGCGGGAAGCCCTGCTCGATGGCCTTCACCATGCCACCCATCGCGTCCAGCTTGCGGAAATACTCGAAGGCTCCGTCTTCCATGTTCCTGGTCAGCCGCTCGACGAAGTAGGAGCCACCCAGCGGATCGACCGTGTTGGCGACGCCGGATTCATACGCGAGGATCTGCTGCGTGCGCAGCGCGATGCGCGCCGCGTCTTCGGTGGGAAGGGCCAGAGCCTCGTCGAAGCCATCGGTGTGCAGAGACTGCGTCCCGCCGAGGACCGCTGCGAGCGCCTGAATGGCGACGCGCGCGATGTTGTTTTTCGGCTGCTGAGCGGTAAGCGAAACGCCGGCAGTCTGGGTATGGAAGCGCATCCAGGTGGAGCGCGGATTCTTTGCGCCAAAACGCTCGGTCATGGTGCGGTACCAGATGCTGCGCGCTGCACGATACTTCGCGATCTCTTCGAAGAAGTCATTGTGCGCGTTGAAGAAGAAGGAGAGGCGCGGCGCAAAATCGTCGATCGCAAGACCGCGGCGGAGCGCCCACTCGACATACTCGACGCCGTCGTAGAGGGTAAAGGCGAGCTCCTGCAGCGCCGTCGAGCCCGCTTCGCGAATGTGGTATCCGGAGATGGAGATGGGATTGAAGCGCGGGGTGTGGAGTGCGCCGAACTCGAAGGTATCGATGACCAGCCGCATCGATGGTGCGGGAGGGTAGATGTATTCCTTCTGCGCGATGT
>DATBCB010000201.1:0-4369 GCA_036270675.1 Acidobacteriaceae bacterium
TTTCGGCAACAAGGTCTACCACAACGTCTCCAAGCAAAGCTGGCAGGAGTGGGTCGACCGCCAGAAGATGCTGCTGAACGAATACCGCCTCCAGCCCTGGACGCGCGAAGCCCAGGAGTTCCTCGTCGAGCAGATGGAGCAATTCTTCTTCGGCGAAGGCTCAGCCCTGCCCCAGGACTACATCCCACCCGCGGGCTAGCGATCCGACTCACCTGTCTAATTTGTCATCCCGACCGAAGTGGCGCAGCCGCGCAATGGAGGGATCTGCTGTTCCTCCGCACACCACCACAACGGTGCCCCACATCTCGATTCTGAGATGTGGGATGTCGCGGAACCCCTACTCTCGTTGCGCGAAGCCGGCGACAAGCGACGAGAGCGCCTCCGCCCGAGGACGCCCAGTCCTTGATACACTCATCAGAGCAAGACCCTGCCTCACCGTCGTCGGGACGTGGCTCAGCCTGGTAGAGCACTCGCTTGGGGTGCGAGGGGTCGGCAGTTCGAATCTGCCCGTCCCGACCATTTAGATTTAAATTCCCTAGCCCTCCCCACGTATCACGCTTTCTGCGCGAGTCCCTGATAGGTGTAGGTCATAGGCCGCGGTCCGGGAAGGTAGGACGTCCTCAGTTCGGCGATCCGAAATCCGGCTGCCGTGAGAAGGTCGTCAATCCTGCGGTTGAGGTGGCAACCTCCCGTGGCACGCTTCCAGACCGGCGTGATCAGTTCCTGCCAGACGGCTACATCGGCGTCGGGAGAGTGGCCGTGCTCCACAAAAATGAGGTGTCCGCTCGTCCTTAGAACACGCTTCACTTGCTGAAGCGCCTTCGCAGCGTCCGCAATGGAACACAGCGTCCACGTGGTGACGACGGTATCGATGCTTGCATCCGGCAGCGGCAGCCGCTCTTCCGCAGACTGCAAAAGGAATTCGACCTTAAGCGGCGCGGCCACAGCCTTGCTGCGCGCCATTCGCTGGAGTTCAACGGAAGGCTCTACGCCGTAAACACGCTGGACATCGGCTGAATAGAACGGCAGATTC
Organism: Acidobacteriaceae bacterium; assembly: GCA_036270675.1. Lineage (GTDB taxonomy): Bacteria > Acidobacteriota > Terriglobia > Terriglobales > Acidobacteriaceae > KBS-83. The sequence goes on from DATBCB010000201.1 coordinate 1,034, forward strand.
AGACCGGAGCCCATGCCTACTTCCAGCACCTCGCCGCGTGCATGCGGAATCCAGGCAGCACGCAATCGGGCGCTTTCCTTATTCCTCATTGCAAGATCAATAATTCGGGGCAGAAGGTATTTTGCGTAAACGCCCATAGCATCGGCTCCCTTTCTGCTGAGAGCTAGGCTGGATTCACATCAATGGAACGTTAAGCACTCTTCGCCTGCGTCGCGATCGTCTGCACATCAGACCCGCGCCCGAACATCCGCCGAAAGGCCCGCACCACCCAGCGCACCGCAAAGATCGCCACCCCCACCGCAACCAGGGCGATGGTCGCGCTCGCCCACGGATGCACCGTCACCAGCCAGCTCAATCCGACGGCCCCTGCATCTTCCGCCGTGCTCAGCGCAATATTCGAAATTGGCTCCGGACTCGGCGTCACCGCCGCACGCACCGCCGTCTTCGACCCATGCGCCGCCAGCGCAATGCCTGACCCGACCGCCACTGCCAGCAATTGCATCGCCGGCGACAGATGCGTTGTTGCGCCATAGGCCAGCAGCGCCGCTATCGGAATGCGCACAAAGGTATGCAGCGCATTCCACACCAGGTCGAAGCCGGGAATCTTGTCCGCGACAAACTCCGCCGCAAACAGCGCAGCGCTCGCGCCAATCACCCACCAGTCGCCCAGCATCTCCAGGCCGCCCGGCAGCACCGCCCAGTGCAGCCGCGCCAGCACGCCCAGAGTCAACACCGTTGCATACACATTGAGGCCCGCGGCAAAGCTCGCTGCAATCACCAGCGCCGCAATCGTGCTCGGCGAAAAGTTCATGGCAGACCTCCAGTGGCCCACATCTTACGCTTCTGGCCGCGTCGCGTCCGAGTTCGTAAGTCCGAGCTTTAAGAGAAAGCTCGTAAGCAAAGAACGCCGTCGGGCCGGCAAAAGTTCCCTGACCGTTTTTAGTGATAGGCCGGACAAGTAGCCGGCGCCTTCACCCCATTCACCACCACCCAGCCGTTGTCCGCCGTGCGATGGGTCGCGCAATGCACATCATGAATGCCCGCCGCAAATCGTGAGCCCTGGTCGAAGAAGGCCTGCCCATACGCGAACACCTGCGCACCCTTGGGCGCCGTCACTACGCCGTCCAGATCGTCGTTAGTCACCACTTCCACCAGCTTCGATCCCCCACCGGGCAGGTTCACCAGGAGCGGCAGAATCTCATGGCTGCCATGGCGGCCGCCCCGCTGCGTGCGCGACGGGCTGATTGTCGTTCAGCACACCATCACGTTGTCCACATTCTCCCGCGTCTGCTTGGCCAGCAGCCGGGCCAGCTTCTGATTCACCTCAGGCGTGCAGCTCGGCGGCACCGCCACATCGCGGCCGCCACGGGAAATCGCCGGCGTAGCCGAAGCAGGCTCGGAAGCTGCCGGCCGTGGCGAAGATGACGGGTGATTGCTCAACAGCCAAACTACAGCTACCAGTGCAAGCACTACCACAGAACCCGCAGCATGCCTCGGATGCATGCCCAGCATCACACACGCGCAAGCCCCGACCTGTCCAGCCAGCACACGCTATTCTTCAGGTAAGCAAGTGCAGCGGAGGAACGGTGGCATGGAAGCAGCACAGCAATGGATCGAGCATCTCAACCTCGAGCCCCATCCCGAAGGCGGCTTTTACCGCGAGACCTACCGCGCCTCGCTCACTCTCCCGCGCTCTGCGCTGCCCGGCTACGCGGGCGACCGCGCTGCGTCCACAGCCATCTACTTCCTGCTGGCCGGCGATCAGTTCTCCGCCTTCCACCGTCTGCGCTCCGACGAAGTGTGGCACTTCTACGCAGGCTCAGCGCTCGTGGTGCACGTCATCGAGCGCGACGGCAGATACACCGAACTGCTTCTCGGCAGCGACGCCGCATCCGGCGAGCACTTCCAGGGCGTCGTCCCCGCCGGCTGCTGGTTCGGCTTGTCGCTGCGCCATCCCAACACATACGCACTCGTCGGCTGCACCGTGGCCCCCGGCTTCGACTTCGCCGACTTCGAAATGGCACAACGCGATGATCTAACCGCGCGCTATCCGCAGCATCGCGCGATAATCGAGCGCCTCACACTAGACACAGAATCAACATCATCCTGAGCGAAGAGAAAGGACGGCCATGCGTTCGGTCACCCGCAAATTCAACCGCGAGCGACCAAAGGGAGCGAACGCAACAAAGCGCGCCAAAGGCGCTTTTGCCCGTGCGGCCAGCACCTACTCCGCCCGCAAGGCCTCCACCGGATTCACCGAAGCCGCACGATGCGCGGGCAGATAGCTCGCCACCAGCGCCGCCACTCCCAGCAGCAGCGACACACCCAGCAAGGTCGGCGCATCCCACGCCTTTACCTGGAAGAGCAGCTTGCCCATCAGCGACAGCACCGTTACCGAGCACAGCAGCCCCGCCGCCACACCGAGCGCCGTCAGCCGCGCAGCCTCCTTCAACACCAGCCCGTAAATCGTGCCGCGCTGGGCGCCCAACGCCATGCGCACCCCGATCTCCCGCGTCCGCTGGCCAACCGAGTACGCCACCACCCCATACAGTCCCACCACACCCAGCAGCGCGGCCAACGCAGCAAAGCCGCCGACCATCCACGCCGCCGACCGATGCAGATATGCGGTCTGCGACTCCTGCATCCGCAGCGTCATCGTGGTCTGGTCGATGACCCCCAGATCGTGATCGACATCGTGCACCGCCGCCGTCAGCGCGGGCAGCAGCGCGACATCCGATCCTTTCGTGCGCACTACTGCGGAAACATAGTTGTCCGGGCTCTGGTACATCGGGTAGTAGATCGCCGGCCAGACATCTTCATCCAGCGGCCCTTCGCGGAAGCCATCCGTCACGCCGACGATGGTCTTGATCGACTTCGCATCCAGAGCAAGGTTCCCCACCTGCTTTCCGACCGGGTCCACGCCCGGAAAATCCCGCTGCGCCATCACCTTGTTAATCATGGCTACCTTCGGATGGTTCGCGTCGTCATCGGCAGTAAAGGCGCGGCCACTCAGCAGCTTCGCATCGAGCGTCTTGAAATAGCCCGGTGTAACATCGCGCTCCAGCGCCTCTCTGTGCTCGCCATGAAACGGCCGGCCTGGATAGCGGATCCAGTCTGTATTTCCGTTGAAGCTCACCGGTAGCGTGGACGTCAGCGCTGCCGAATCGACGCCGGGCACGGTGTTCAGCCGCTCCACCAGTTCGCGGGCCAGCCGCTCCTGATCCGTTTCCTTGCCATACACGGTGTCCGATCCGGAGACCGTCAGCGTCGCCAGATGATTCGGCTGAAAGCCGATCTCCACATGCAGCAGCCGATACAGGCTCTTGCCGAGCAAAC
>DATBCB010000202.1:0-4868 GCA_036270675.1 Acidobacteriaceae bacterium
TCAGCTTGAGTGTCAGCGCCGATCGGTTGACAATCTCACGCCACCGGCCGCTGTAGCGCGATTTGCTCGACCACTTGCGCCAGAAATCAACGGTCTCTTCGAACCGCTGCCTCATCAGCTCCACATCCAGCGGCTTCTCCATTTCCTCGCAGTCTTCACTGAAGAGAAACAATTCATGGCCGCCCGCTTTCATATTGAATGCCATGACAGCACGGCCGTCGTTCACTTCGAGCGGGATCGACGCCTTCAGCACCATCGGCGCAAAGCCAGTGCCTTCCGGACGAAATACGATAGCGTCCCCGCGGCGCTCCACCGTGTGCTTGCGCCGCGCGTAATCGAATTGCGGGCAGCACTCCACTTTGAATTTGATCTTGCCCTGGATCACCCGCACGGAACGGATGAGTTGGTTGGGCACTTCATCCTTCAGAATCGGCATGAAGTCGGCAATCTCGGCGATGCCGGTTTCGGAGAGAAACCGGGTCACGAGTACATTGGTGTCAGGCAGATAGAGCTGCTTGCTGTTCTCTCCATCCAATTCAGGCTGGATGCAGAAGTAACCACCCTTTTCCGGATCGAGCAGCGCCGCAAAGACCGTAGGCGAATCGAATCGCGGAAAGCAGAAAAAATCAATGGACCCGTGGGTTCCGACGAGCGCAATCGATCGCATATTGCCGATCACGCCATAATCTTCAATCGGCTGAAACTCCATCAAGACTCCTCCGCCTCAATTTGGGGGATGTTGCTTGCATGATAGACCGTCCGTCTCCGTAGCCTGCCGCTCCTTATCTCAGCAAACGCATGAACCCGCGTCGTGGCAGATCCGGCACCAGATACCGCTTCGGTTTGTCAGACTCGCGGCTCACCGCCTCTGCCGCCAGGTACCCGCTGCGCGCTGCGCCTTCCATCGTCGAGGGCCAGCTCGTAGCAGTCCAGTCACCCGCAAGCATCAGCCCCGGCCATCCGCTCTCCGCGCCCGGCCGTAACTCATCCAATCCGGGCACGATGGAGTATGTCGCGCGCACTTCCTTCACAACAGCGGCCTTCAGCAGGCGCGCGTCACGCATTGCAGGAAAGAAGAGCGCCAGCTCCCGGACAGCCAGATCGATGATCGCCTGCCGGTCCATCGGGATCAGCGACTTCGACGCACTGACCACCAGCTCAATCAAATGGCCATCCCGTAGCGACTGGCGCTCCGGCTGGATGCGCGAGGTGTTGTAGAGCCACTGCATCGTAGTGTCGAGCAGGACGGCATGCTCCAGTTCAGTAATCTCGCGATCAAACCAGAGGTGTATCCCTGTCAGCGGCGAATGGCTGAAGCCCCCGAGCAGCCGCTCCAAACGCGCCCGCGGCGCTCCCTCCGGCAATGCCGGAAGCAGCTTCTGCATTCCTTCAAAGGAAAGCGCCAGCACGATCGCGTCGAAGTTCTCGGTCTGCTCGCCCGCGCGAAGCCGCCACTGCCCCGTTGCCTCGTCGCGGCACAGCGCTTCGGCCGTGCTTCGCAGGTGAACCTTGCCGCCGGCGCGCTCAATCGCCGCTGCGACCTGACCATACATCTCGCTCAACGGCACGCGCGGAACTCCCATCCGCCCCGCTTCCGCCGAGAACAGAAATGCTTCACGGAAGACCTTCGCCGCATAACGCAGCGAAATTCGGTCGGGATCTTCGTTCAACGCACTGAACAATACCGGTTTCCAGAAGTGCTCGACTGCACGCTTCGTCTGCCCTGTGCGGTGCAACCAGTCCGCAAAGTTTCGGCGATCGTCTTCCGGACGACTGCCTCGGAGAAACGCCGCAATGGCGCGAGCGATCGCCACCTTGTCGCGCAAACGCAGCGCCTTCGCCGTCAGGAACGATGGTGTACTGTGCAGCGGAGCGGGAAGCCCCGCAGGCTTCAATCTTGTCCGCCTGCCACCTGGCTCCAGAAACGTGATGCCGTCGGACCAGCGCATCGCATCTTCTGCGCCGGCTCGCCGAAGCAGATCAAGAATGTTAGTGCAGCAGCCGAGGACAATGTGCTGACAGTTGTCGATGACTTCGCCGACCCCGGGATGCTGATAGGACGAAGCGCGTCCACCAACGTACGGCCTTCGCTCAAACAGCTCCACAGAGTAGCCGTCTTGCGCCAACGCACACGCCGCCGCCAGTCCAGCGACGCCGCCGCCCACGACGGCAACGCGGCCTATTCGTCGTGGAATGGTCATCGTGCACCAGTCCGCAGGCGCAGCGGCAGCATCCGTATCGTGCCGCCAAAAAGAATGAGCAGCTTCTGCCACGTAGGAACCTGCACGCGCGTGGTAAAGACATCAAAGCGTTGTTTCTCAATTTTTCTAAGCAGTCGCGAGTAGATTTGCACCAGCACTCGCATCGCGGGACGGCTGTCGGCACTGATCAAGGGCAGCAACCGATCCGCGGACTGATAGTAGGCCTGGGCACGCCTCGCGATGCCGGCCAGCGCCAGCCGCTGCGCATCTGTGAGATCTCTGCCCGTTTTCACGAGGGCCAATTCAGCAGGACTTGTGCCGCATCCCTTCAGGTCATCGGACGGAATGTACACGCGGCCGCGCTCCGCATCTTCACGCACATCGCGCAGGATATTCGTCAATTGAAAAGCAACGCCGGTTTCCTCGGCAAGCTGCTCCGCGGCCGGGCTGCTGTAACCAAAAATCCGGATGCAGACCAGTCCCACTACCGATGCAACGTAGTAGCAATATTGATATAACTCGGAGAAAGTCGCGAAGGTATGCAACTCATCGGACGCGCGGCGCGCCGCTGTCTCCGCCTGCAGATCCATTGCCGTGCCCTGAACCAGCTGTTCCAGCAGCTCGTCCGGAATATGGAATCGCTGTTGCGTGTCGTGGACGGCAACAAAGACCGGATCAGCTGTGTCCGTCCCATCCCGCCACGCGGCAGTCCAGCGCGCGAGCTCTTCGCGCCTCGCCGCGTGGCTCTTCGATTCATCGTCCGAGATGTCATCCGCATGGCGCATGAACGCATACACGGCGCACATGGCATCGCGCTTCTGTGCAGGCAGGGCGACAAAGGCGTAGTAGAAGTTTTTTGCCTCTCGTTTGGCGATCGCCCTGCACGCGGCATAGGCCGCCTCTATCGGCTGCGATTCGGTCAAGCCATCGTTCCCGCCGGCCGCACTCCCGGCACAAAGCGGCCTGCCAACGCATGCAGCAGCAGCAGCGCCTTTCGCGGCTTCGATATTGTTGGCCTCGCCGACAGTACGTCATACTTCCGCGCTTCGATCGCCCGGAGGATCTCCAGGCCGCCGCGTGTGAACAGGTCCAGATCGACGGCGAGTTCCCGGTCCACCATGCCAATCAGTTTTGCGCCGCGCCTGAACATCGCTCGCGTGTAGGCAATCTGATCCCGCATCAGCCCACGAAATGCCTGCGTCGCCTGTTGGTTGGCGATCGCGGCCTCGTCGACGCCGGCAACGATCATTGCGTCCTGTGGCAGGTAAATGCGCCCGCGCACGAAGTCTTCGCGAACGTCCTGCCAGAAATTTGCAAGCTGCAACGCACTGCAGGTCTCGTCGGACAAGGCAAACCGTTCTTCATCGCGATAACCGCATGCGTACAGCACCAGCCGTCCCACCGGATTGGCAGAGTAACGGCAATAGCCCAGAACATCATTCATCGATGGGTAGCGAGTAACCGTCTGGTCCTGCCGGAAAGCAGTTAACAGGTCGGCGAACGGAGTCCTCGGAATATCGCAGATGCGGATCGTCTCGCGCAGCGCGACGAAGACGGGATGCCTCGCCTCGCCCCGATAGCAGGCATCGAGCTGCTCCCCCCAGATATCCAGCAGCGCCAGAGCCTGCGCCGGCTTTCCTACTTCGTCTCCGAGGTCGTCGGAGATCCGGCAGTAGGCATAAATGCTGTGAAAATGCGGCCGCAGACGTTTCGGCAAAAGCCATGAGGCGACGTGGAAATTCTCGTAGTGCGATTCAGCCAGCTCCCGGCAGTATTGCTGCGCCTCCATCAGCGTTGGCGTTCGCTCCGGAATTCGATACGAGGGCGGAAGCGATGCCCAGCCCTGCTCAGCCAGAGCATTCGTATCCGTGACTGTATTGTGGACTGTATTGTGCGCTGCCGTCATGGCAGAATCACCGTCTTGATCTCATTGGTGCGGCGCATCATGGCCTGAAACACCGAGACCAGGTCGCGCAGAGGAGCGTGTCCCGTGATAAACGCATTCGCGTCAAAGGACGGATTGGCAATGAGCGCAAGCGCTCGGCGGCAGACCGCCGGCGTGTGATGGAAGCTGGCCTTGAGCTCGATGTCGTTATAGTGCAGGCGGTTCGTATCCAGATCGACGCGTGTCCCTCTCGCCGGACCGCCAAAAAAGTTCACCGAGCCGCCGCGACGCACCATATCCACCGCCCACTGCCAGGTCAGCGGCAAAGCCACGGCCTCGATGGCAATGTCAACTCCGCGATGGTCCGGTGTCAAGGCGCGAACCGCCGCGATGGGATCTTTCACTTTGGTCATCTGCACCACATGCTGCGCCCCCAGACGGCGCGCTGCTGACACCTGCTGATCATGCTTCACGACGGCAATCACGTTGACCCCGGACAATGCCGCGGCATGGATCATCAACAGCCCGATCGGCCCCGCGCCGATCACGGCCATCGTGTCGCCGCGCTGCGCGCGACTCTCCTCGAGTCCGCGCAGGACACATGCCAGAGGTTCCGTCAGCGCCGCGTGCTCGTCTGTTACGTGAGCCGGGATCTCCAGCGTGTTCTTCTCCACGATGCGCGCCGGGACGCGTATCCACTCCGCATAGGCACCGTTGTTGAACAGCAGGTCTTCACACAGATTCTGCTGGCCGTGCTGGCACCAGTAGCAGCGGTCGCATGG
>DATBCB010000203.1:0-2376 GCA_036270675.1 Acidobacteriaceae bacterium
GCCCTGATGCTAAGAGTGCGACCGCGTTGCGGGCGCGACTGGAAGGATTGATCAGTTAATGTCACAGCAACAGACACAGATCGCGGTGATGGGAGTGACCGGTTATGCGGGCGCGGAACTGGCGCGGCTGCTCCTGCGTCATCCCCGGCTCGCCGGCACTTCCCCCCTCTTTCTGGGGCGGGAAGGCGCTGCGCGCGAGTCATTGACGGCGATCCATCCCCAGCTTGCCGGGCTCTCGCCGGATCAGCTCTGCGTGGAGCCGTTCTCCTGGGATCTGCTTGCCGCGCGCGACGTCAAGGTGCTCTTCCTGGCCACGCCGCATGAGCAGTCCCGCAAATGGGCGCCTGAGGCTCTGTCTCGCGGCCTGCGCGTCATCGATCTGAGCGGTGCATGGCGCCTGGACGATCCCGCGAACCGTGCCGTCTACAAGTTCTCCGACGAGGGCTCGGAAGCCACCGCGAAAACGCAGTCTAAGAGCGTCTACGGCATGCCGGAGCTGCATCGCGGCGCGATTGCAAAGGCGCGGCTGGTGGCGAACCCCGGTTGCTACGCCACCACGATCATCCTGGCGCTCAAGCCGCTCGTAGCTGCTGGATGGGTTGACGTGAACCGAGGCATCGTCTGCGATGCAAAGTCCGGTGTCTCCGGCGCAGGCAAGGAGCCGACCGCGAAGACGCACTTCATGTATGCAGCCGATAACCTCTCTGCCTACGGGCTGTTTGTCCATCGTCATACCGGCGAGCTGCTGGAGCAACTGGAGATTGCGGCTGATGACATCACCTTCGCGCCGCATCTGCTGCCGATTCCCCGCGGCATCCTCGCGACGATCTACATCAATTTTCGCGAGAAACATACCGCCGATGAAATAGAAGCGTGCCTTCGCGGGTTCTATACAGGGAGTCCCATGGTCCGCATTCACCCGGCCGGCCAACTGCCGCAAATCCAGCACGTGGTCCGTACCAGCTTTTGCGATCTGGGCTTCCAGCTTGCCCCGGACGGCCGACGAGCGATCGTCATCAGTTGTCTGGACAACCTGCTGAAGGGTGCCGCCGGACAGGCGGTGCAGAACCTGAACGTCATGAACGGATGGCAGGAGACGGAAGGATTGCTATGAAATACGTGGTGAAACTCGGAGGCACGGTGCTCGAAAATGCCGAGACGCTGCACGGCTGCGCTCAGGCGATCGTCGAGATGGTGCGCGATGGCCACCAGGTCGCGGTGGTCCACGGCGGTGGTGTTGCGCTGACGCGTACCTTGAAGGCGCTGGGCAAGCAGAGCGAATTTGTCGCGGGTCTGCGCATCACGGATGCAGAGACACGCGATGCGGCGCTGATGGTGCTGGCCGGTCGCGTCAACAAAGATCTGGTCGCCGCGTTGGGCGCGCATGGCCAGCCGGCCGTAGGACTTTCCGGCGGCGATGGCCTGGTATTCCGCGCGCGCAAAAAGCGTACCGCGCCGGACCTCGGCTTTGTGGGCGAAATTGTCAGCTCCGATCCGCGCTGGCTGGACGCGATCTGGAAGATGGGCGCAGTGCCGGTGCTGTCGAGCATCGCCCTTGGCTTCGACGGCGAATACTACAACATCAACGCGGACGAAATGGCCTCTGCCTGTGCCGTTGCCGCCCATGCCGATGCTCTGGTCTTCCTCACTGATGTTCCCGGAGTACGCGGTGCGGATGGACAGGTGATGCGCTGGCTCTCGGTCGACCAAATCGCTGCGCTTACTCGCGACGCGGTCATCAGCGGCGGCATGCTGCCGAAGCTCGGTGCCTGCCGCGAAGCCTTACTGCACGGCGTGAAGCGTGTACGCATTCTTCCGGCAGAGGAGGCATCGTCCATGCCGGATCTGCTGCAAACAAAAGTTGCCCACGGAACGGAGGTGCTGGTCGCATGAACAAGTCAGTTGAATTTGCAGTGGCCGAGTTGACTGCTGTCCAGGCCGCCGAAGCCAAGTTGCTGCTCCAGACCTACGAGCGCAATCCCATTCTTTTCGTGGGCGGCGAAGGTGTGCACCTGATCGATCAGGAGGGCAATCGCTACCTGGATCTGTTGAGCGGCATCGGTGTGAACGCGCTGGGATATCGCCATCCAGCGATCGAAGAGGCCATCGCGCAGCAAAGCAAAAAGCTGCTGCACACTTCGAACCTCTTCTTTCACACCGGCCAGGCGGAGCTCGCCGCGCGACTCACCGAAATGACCGGCATGGACCGCGTCTTCTTCTCCAACAGCGGCACCGAAGCATGGGAGGCTGCCCTGAAACTGGCGCGACTCTATGCCGGAACACGCCGCAGCAAAGGGGCGAAGATCGGGACGAAATTCCTCGCACTCGACCACAGCTTTCACGGCCGCACCATGGGCTCAGTAGCGACCACCGAAA
>DATBCB010000204.1:0-8560 GCA_036270675.1 Acidobacteriaceae bacterium
AAGCCATCCGTTGTCGCAGATGGGACGCGAGGCGGCAAGCTCGCCGCCCAGCGCCTGCGCCAGTTCTTCCACGAGCGGGAGATTGTCCTGCTCCTTGATGCCGCGGCCTACCGAGACGATGATGGGCGCCGAGCTGAGGTCTACGGTCTGTGCCGCTTCGCGGAAGGGCGGTTCGGGCTTGCTGCGGATGGCGCTGGCGTCGAGCTGCGGCGCGAATGTCTCGATGCTGGCGCTGCCGGCTTCGAGTGATTCCGCACGAAAGGCGCCCGCCTGGACGGAGAGGAAGCAGGGACGCGAAGCGGCGTGGCGATAGTCGGCGTTGAGTTTGCCCTGAAAGAGTTGTCGTACGAAGACGAAGCTGTCGCCGTCCTTGCGCAGGCCAACCAGGTCAGGGAGCAGCACCTGTCCGAAGCGCGCGGCTAGACGTGGCGCGAAGTCGCGTACCTGGTAGGTATGGGGGAAGACGACGAAGCTGGGATCCAGCTTCTTGATGAACTGCTCCAGGGCGGATACGTAACCGTCCGCGGTGTAATTCTTCAGCAGCGCATGCTCGACGCGATAGCCCTTGTCGAGCTTCTTGCCGGCAAGCTCTGCGTTCAGCGCTTCGAGATCACTGCCGACGATCGTAGCAGAGAGTGGCTGGCCCGACGCCGCGGCGATCTGCTGGCCGGCAGCCAGCGCCTCCCACGACATGCGGTTGTAGGCACCGCCACGGTGTTCCAGTACGACGAGGACTCCGCTCATATCACGCGCACCTCAAACTTGAGTTTTTCTACCAGCTTCGCGGCTGCCTCGTTGGGCGAGCCTTCAATCAGCTGCGTCTCCTTCTTTTTCTCCGGCATGTAGATGCGCTCAAGGGTCACGGTCGGCGCGGCAGGTTGGGGCAGATCGCCCGCGGCGACACGGCGGACCTCCTTCGTCTTGGCCTTCTTGATGCCCATCAGCGTCGCATAGCGCAATTTGCTGATGCCGGATTGAATGGTGAGCAGTGCGGGCAGTGGCATCTCGACGTGCTGGAACCAGCCGTCTTCGAGCTCACGTTTCACTTTGATCGCGCCACCGCCTGCCTCCACCTGCATGATGATGGTGGCGTGGGGAATGCCAAGCAATTCAGCGAGAACCACGCCGGTCTGGCCCAGACCGAGATCGTCGGACTGCAGCCCGGTGAGGATAAGGTCTGCTTTCTCGTCCTTGATAGCGGCGGCGAGGCGGCTCGCGATGCCCAATGTATCGAGCGAGGCCAGGTCGTCGCACTCGATGTGGATGGCGCGATCGGCGCCCTTCGCGAGTGCTTCGCGGATGGTCTGCGATCCGCGTTCCGGCCCGGCAAGCACCGCGACCACTTCGCCGCCGTGCTTCTCCTTCAACTGCAGCGCCTCTTCGAGGGCATAGGCGTCCGGCTCGTTGATCTCATAGCTCAGATCTTCTTCATCGATCCAGTGACCGCTCGAGTCGACGCGCAGGTTGGAATCCCGCACCGGGACCTGCTTGATGGCGACGATGATCTTCATGCGTTCTGTGCTCCATTCGATGTAGCGGTTGCGTTGGCGATGGATTGCGCGGTGATTTGCGCGATGTCGAGCAATTGCGGCGGTGCGTCGCTGGTGGCGGCCAGCGCATCGCGAAACATGGTGCTGCAGAAGGGGCAGGCGGCGCCGACGATGCTGGCGCCGGTGGCCGCGAGCTCCTTCGCCCGAACGTGGCTTACCCGCGCATTGCCGCCCTCTTCGCCAAGAAACGCGAGGCCACCGCCAGCTCCGCAGCAGAAGGAGCGCTCGCGCGCTCGCGGCGGATCAATTACCTTGCCGGAGCGTGCGAGGACTTCGCGCGGCTGGTCGTAGGAGCCACGATAGCGGCCCAGATAACACGGGTCGTGGTAGACGATGTCTGGGCCCTCTGTTTTGGGCAGCTTGTCCTGGAAGCGCGCCATGAACTCACTGTGATGCTCGATCTCGGGAGAAGCGCCGTAGTCCTGCCAGTCTTTGGCGATGGTGCGGACGCAGTGCGGACAGATCGTCACAATCTTTGTGACTTTCTGCTGCTTCATGATTTCCAGGTTCTGCTCTGCAAGCTGCTGAAAGACGAGATCGTTGCCGAGCCGACGAACCGGGTCCCCGGTGCATTTTTCTTTTTTTAGAACGCCAAAGCTAGTGCCCAGGTACTGCATCACCTTCGCGAAGGAGGCGATGATCTCGCGCCCCTGCGGATCGTAGGCGCCCATGCAGCCGAGCCACAGACAGTACTCCTGCGAACCGTCGAAGATGGGCAGTTCCTGCTTCTTGATGAATTTGTCGCGCTCGGTGGCGCTCATTCCCAGTGCATTCCCGTTGCGCTCGAGAGCGAGAAAGAGCTTGGTGCCGTAGTCGTCTTCCCACGCGCCGGTGTTCACGGCGCCGCGCCGCAGACCAATGATGATGGGCAGATGCTCGATGCCGACGGGACACTGGTATTCGCATGAGCCGCAGGTGGTGCACTGAAAGGCTGCCTCCTGCGAGTTGTATTTGCCCAGCAGCGGCTCCTCGGAGTGCGGGCCGAGGTCGTTGAGATAGCCGCGAACACCGAGAATGATTTCCTTCGGGTTCAGCAGCTTGCCGGTGTTGGTGGCCGGGCAGTGCTCGCTGCAGCGGCCGCATTCGACGCAGGAGTAGGCCTGCAGCGCGACGAGCTGGGTCACGTCTTTGCCCGCAACCAGTCCGAAATCCTCGTCGCCGGCGAGCGGTGGAATGTGGCTGAACTCGCCGCGCGAAAGGAAGATGGTGATCGGGCTCAGGACCAGGTGCAGGTGCTTGGTATGGGGAATGAGGGGCAGGAAGATTAGGATACAGAGCGCATGGGCCCACCACAATCCGCGCGCCGCGGCCGAGTTGGATGGAACGGTGAAAGCTGCAAGATAGGTCGCCATCAGCGCGAAGATAAGAAACGCGATCACGCCGGATTCGTACGAGACCTTGCGTCCCAGCCAGATGGGCCGCACGAAGAAGCGGCGTACGAAGAGGCCAGCGATCGAGACCGCCACCAGCAGCGCGAAGATCGCTGCAAACCAAAAATAAAAGCCGCCGATTAGGCTGCCGGCGTCGAGGAAGCCCAGCCCGAAGCCGGCTGCAAAGTGGTTAAGCGACACCAGCGCGAAGGCGAGAAAGCCCCAGAAGACGAAGGCGTGAGCGAGTCCGGGAAGCGGGCGCTCCTTGATGACCTTCGCCTGGCAGAGCACCTCCCAGAAGAACTCCCATATGCGCTTGCCCAGCGGGGCAATCTGGAAGTCAGCGTCCTTGCGGGCGGTGAAGACGTTGCGCAGCACACGAGCGAAGCGCCAGAAAAAGCCGACCAGCGAGAGCACGATGAGCAACCCAAGCAGCGCCATCTCGGCGGTCGAGAACGACGACGGCTCCGCGTAATGAAGAGTCAGGGCGAGCACGTGTGCGGGAGTCGCAGTGTTCATACGGCTGTGACCCGGATCGTTTTCACAAATACTGTGCCTTCTCCACATTTGCGAAGAGCAGCTTTTCTTGACGGAAAAGCTGCGTCAGGACCTATTACAAGCGCTATACCTTTTGTGAAAACGACGTGGATTGCGCTCTTACCTTGGTAAGCTGCGCCGGAAATTTCACTTGCGCAATCGAGGGAAGAGCGCGTAGAACGATAAATAGATATCCTACCGATGAGTAAGATATCAATCGCTTGCAGCAGTGTCAATCGCTGATGGAGTGGAACGATGCCCAAGCAGTCCGCGGCCCTCGGACCGCATCGCCGGCTGTTCGCCGACCGCAGACGCAATCCGGACGGCAAGCGGGTGGCCGTGCTGCATACAGCAGTTCGCATGTTTCTTGAGCGCTCCTACGGACGCACGTCGATGAATGACGTCGCCTTGCAGTTGAACATCACAAAACCGGCTCTCTACCACTACTTCCGCAACAAGGAAGAAATCCTGGTGGAGATCTACCGGCTGGGGACGGACCTGATCGACGAGATGCTGGACTCGATCGAAGCCGACGAAAAGCCCGGACTGGACAAGGTAGCAGACTTTATCGCGGGCTACATCCGGATCATTACCGGCGATTTTGGCCGTGCGGTCATCCGGCTGGACGACGGCGAGCTGTCGACGGCGGGACGCAGGCTGGTACGCGGACGCAAGCGCGAGATCGATCATCGGGTGCGCGGCCTGATTGAGGGCGGCATGAAAGACGGCTCGATTGCGTCCTGCGACGCCAAGATTGCGTCCTTCATTCTGGTGGGGTCGATCCACGGGATGGCGAGCTGGTACGAGCCCACGGGCCCGATGAAGCTGACGGCAATCACCGCCCAGTACGTCGGGATACTCACGGCCGGTCTGGCGAATGGCAGCATGGGGGAGCTGGTCGAGCCCGGGTCTGTGCTGCTCAAGAGCGCCGCTCTGATGCAGGGTTAAACGGGATCGAAGAGAGAAGCACCTAAAGAGAAGTGCGAGGAGAGCATGGAAGCTGTTGCTGAGCGAGAAGCCGCCACCACCAAGACCGGAACACCCATGCTGCTGCGCAAGGCCGCCGTGCTGGGCGCCGGGACCATGGGTTCGCGCATTGCCGCGCACCTGGCGAATGCCGGAGTAAGCGTGCTGCTGCTGGACCTGGCTGCGAGCGATGGGGCGCGCAACGGCGTTGCCGACAAGGCGCTTGACGCGCTCAAAAAGAGCAAGCCTGCCGCCTTTTACACGCCGTCCGCCGCCACACGCATCCGCACCGGCAATTTTGAAGACGATCTGGCCGAGCTCGCCGCATGCGACTGGATTATCGAGGCGGTGACAGAAAATCTCGAGATCAAGCAGCAATTGCTGGCGCGCGTGGCGCCCCACGTGCAACCGCACGCTTTTTTGACGACGAACACCAGCGGCATTCCGGTTGGCTCGATCGCCAGCGCACTGCCTGCGGAGCTCGGCCGCCGCTGGTTTGGCACACACTTTTTCAATCCGCCGCGTTACATGCGGCTGGTCGAAGTCATTCCCGGCCCGGAGACCGATCCAGCCGCGATGGCGGCGCTTTCCGCGTTCCTCGATCAGAATCTCGGCAAGGAAGTCGTCCGCGCGCGCGACACGCCGAACTTCATCGCCAACCGCATCGGCACCTTATTCATCCTGGAGACGCTACGCGTCATGGAAGAAGAGGGCCTGAACGTCGAAGAGGTCGATGCACTGACCGGCACGGCTATCGGGCTGCCGCGCACCGGCACTTTCCGGCTGGCGGACATGGTTGGGCTGGACATCCTTGCGCACGTAGCGCGGAACTTTGCCCGTGCCCGGCAGGATGCCGGTGGTCAGGCGGCGCTGCCATCGTTTCTCGAAAGCATGCTGGAGCGTAAGTGGCTGGGTGACAAGACCGGCGGCGGCTTCTACAAAAAAGATCGCGGCGCAGACGGCAAAGAGAACAGGATGGTGCTGGACCTGAAGACGTTGGAATATCAACCATCCGCGAAGCCCAAGTTTCCCGCTCTGGAGATGGCTAAGAACGTTGAGTTGCTGCCTGAGCGGCTGCGCATGCTCTTGAGTGGAGACCAGCAGAAGGACCAGGCGGCGCGCTTCCACTGGAAGCTGCTGACCCGGCTGTGGAACTACTCGGCCGATTGCCTGCCGGAGATCGCCGATTCCGCGGCAAGCATCGATCGAGCCATGCGTGCCGGGTACAACTGGCAGCTCGGACCCTTTGAGATGTGGGACGCGGTGGGTGTCGGAGATGTCGTCAAGCGCATGCAGGCGGCGGGCGAGCAGGTGAGTCCGGTGGTCGAGACTATGCTGGCCAGCGGTGCTCGAAGCTGGTACAGCGAAGATGGTGCGTCGAGCTACGATCCGGGCACGCAGCAGTACCAGTCAGTCTCGCGTGCGGCAGGACTTGCGCGCATTGCTACCTTCCGTGCCAGCCACGGCGTCGTGCGCGGCAACTCGGGTGCGTCGGTTATCGACCTTGGCGATGGCGTCGCCTGCATTGAGTTGCACTCGAAGAAGAGCGCGATCGGCGACGACATCCTGCGGCTGATCACAAAAACGCTCGAACCCACATCCGATACGGTGCGTGACTTCCGCGCGTTCGTGATTTCGAGCGATGCGGACAACTTTTCCGTCGGCGCAAATCTGGTGCAGCTCCTGCTCGCCGCGCAGGAGGGCGAGTGGGACGATGTGGACCTGACCATCCGCGCCTTTCAGCGCATGACCCAGTCGATCAAGTTTTGCCCGCGACCGGTCGTGGTCGCACCGTATGCATTGTGCTTGGGAGGGGGGACGGAAATATCGCTCCACGGCGCGCGGCGGCAGGCACATGCCGAGCTGTACATGGGCCTGGTGGAGACCGGCGTTGGCCTCATCCCGGGTGGTGGCGGCACGAAGGAGTTTGCGCTGAAGGCCACGGACGAAGCCATTCGCGGCTTCGGCGATGCAGCGCGCGTCGGCATCTCGACTGAACTGGTCGACACGATGAAGCAGGCTTTCGAGACCATCGCAATGGCGAAGGTCTCCACCTCCGCGGCCGAAGCGAAGTCGCTCAACCTGCTGACCACAGACGATGGCATCACGCTCAATCGCGAACGGCTGCTGCTCGATGCGAAGGCAGCGGCGGAGGCACTTGCCGATGGCGGCTATCTGCCACCTATCATGCGCATGGATATCCCCGCCGCGGGGGAAAGCGTGCTTGCCACCTTGAAGCTTGGCGCCTACATCATGCAGCAGTCCGGTTACGCGAGTGACCACGATGTGAAGGTGGCAGGCCATGTCGCACATATTCTGTGTGGCGGACGCGTAGCACCGGGCACGCGGGTGAGCGAGCAGTACTACCTTGATCTCGAGCGAGAGGCCTTCCTCTCGCTTTGCGGCGAGCGCAAGACGCAGGAGCGCATCGCCTATACCTTAAGCAGCGGTAAACCACTGAGGAATTAGTTATGCAGGATGCAGTGATCGTGAGCGCCGTCCGCACGCCGGTCGGCAAAGCGCCGCGAGGGAATCTGGCGGCAGCGCGCCCTGACAATCTGGCCGCGACCGCCATCGAAGGCGCCTTTTCGCGCGTGCCGCAACTGGATAAGGGCGAAGTGGACGACGTGATCCTTGGCTGCGCCCATCCTGAAGCCGAGCAGGGCATGAACGTGGCACGCATCGCAGGTCTGCGGGCGGGCCTGCCGGTCGAAGTCTCTGCCATGACCGTCAACCGTTTCTGCGCCTCCGGTCTGCAGGCCATTGCGCAGGCCGCAGATCGTATCCGTGGCGGTGGCGCATCGGTGATCGTCGCCGGCGGCACCGAATCCATGAGCATGATCCCGATGGGCGGCCACAAGATCAGCGCGAACCCCTGGCTGGTGGACAACCTGCCCGCTACATATCTGTCGATGGGCCTTACCGCAGAACGCGTGAGCGAGCGCTTCCACGTCTCGCGCGAGGACGCGGACGGCTTCGCCCTGGCCAGCCACCAGAAGGCACTCAAGGCTATCGCCGAGGGACGTTTCACCGACGAGATCGTGCCGGTGGAGTGGACTGAGCGCACGCCCAAGCCGGGATCGGCAAAACCGAAGGAAGACAAGCGCAGCTTCCAGGTTGACGAAGGGCCGCGCGCAGATACCTCGGCGGAAGCGTTGGCAAAATTGAAGCCGGCATTCCAGGCCAAGGGCACCGTGACGGCGGGCAATTCCTCGCAGACCTCCGACGGCGCCGCTGCCACCATTGTGACCAGCGCGGAGCGGGCGGCGGTCCTCGGTATGAAACCGATGGCGCGCTTCGTTGCGTTTGCCACGGCGGGATGCTCGCCGGACATCATGGGGATCGGTCCCGTACATGCTGTGCCGAAGGCGCTGAAGATTGCAGGGCTGAAGCTGGAAGATATCGGCCTGGTGGAGCTGAACGAGGCCTTCGCTGCGCAGTCGCTGGCTGTGATCCGCGAACTCGGCCTCGATCCGGAGAAGGTGAACGTGAACGGCGGTGCTATCGCGCTGGGGCATCCGCTGGGATGCACTGGTGCCAAGCTGACCGCGACACTGCTGCACGAGATGCAGCGCCGCAAGGTGCGCTATGGGCTGGTGACGATGTGCGTGGGCGGCGGCATGGGCGCAGCCGGCATCTTCGAAAACCTGAACTGAACTTGAATTGAACTTGGAATCAATTGAATTTGGAATCACTGGAGCGACACGATGGCAACGCTGGCGTCACACCCTACTACTGTCAAAGCAGCCGCAGGCGGCAGCTTCCTGCTCGAAGAGCGCACGCCCCAGGAAATCTTCACGCCGGAGGACTTCAACGACGAGCAGCGGCAGATTGCCGAAACGGCTTCGAATTTCGCGCAGAAGGAGATTCTGCCGGCGACAGACGCGATCGAAGCAAAGGACTACAAGGTGACGCGCGCGCTGCTCGCGAAAGCAGGCGAGCTTGGCCTGATGGCCACCGACACACCGGAGGAATACGGCGGTCTGGCGATGGACAAGGTCGCTTCGGCCATTGTCGGTGAGAAGCTTTCCGTGCTCGGCAGTTTTGCCACTACATTCAGCGCGCACGTGGGCATCGGCATGCTGCCGATCATCTGGTACGGCACGCCGGAGCAGAAGAAGAAGTATCTTCCAAAGC
>DATBCB010000205.1:0-12065 GCA_036270675.1 Acidobacteriaceae bacterium
TACTGTAATCTTCGCATCGTCGCCGTCGCCCTCACGGCGGAAGACCACGCCGTCGCCGTACTTGGGATGCCGCACCCGCTGTCCGCTCTTGAAGCCGACTACGCCCGTCGGCTCCGGAACCGGCAGCTTCGGCCGTTTCGCGACCGCACCGCCACGGCCGCCAAAGAAGCTGGCGATGTTGTCGATCGAGCCCGCATCCTTGCGCGCTCCTTGTGCGGCATTTACGTGACTGTTCTGGCTACGATAGCCTCCGGATACGGGTGCGCTCTGGTCCTCATCTTCGTAGCTGTAGTGGCGCTCACCCTCTTCATGGAAGCGGCCGCCGCTGCGGCTGGATGACCCGCTGGCGTAGCTGGCCGCGTAACCGCCCCACGTCGTCGCGCGCTCGCGACCGCCGCTCAGGTCTTCCAGCAGATGCGGCGGCACCTCCTCCAGAAAGCGTGAGGGTAGCGCGGCATCCGGCATGTCATTTCCGTAGCGGCGGCGATAGCGCGCGCGGCTCAGGATCAGGGTATCCATCGCGCGCGTCATGCCGACATAGCAAAGCCGCCGTTCTTCTTCGAGGCCAGCAGGATCGGTGAGCGTACGCGAGTGCGGAAAAAGTCCCTCCTCCATGCCGCACAGCAGCACCAGCGGAAACTCGAGACCCTTTGCCGAGTGCAGGGTCATCAGGGTGACGCGGCTGTCCGGCTTGTAATGATCCGTATCGCTCACCAGCGCGGCGTGATCCAGAAATTCCGCCAGCGTCTCGCCGCGCTCCTCCGCATCCTGCGCCGCGTTCGCAAGCTCCTTCAGGTTTTCAATGCGCGAGAAGGCTTCGGGCGTGCCCTCGTCTTCGAGCGCGCGGATGTAGCCGCTGCGATCGTTGATGAAGCGGATCAGCTCCGGCAGCGTGGCCTTGTCACCTGGCTTGCGAAACGGCGCGCGCTCGTCTGCCTCGAGCGTATCTGATGATTCGGTGGCGGCTGCTTCCTCCGTCCTCTTCAGAGACCATGCCGATTGTTTGGGCGCTACATCGTCAAACGGATTGAAGCTGACATCCGCCGGAGCGTCCTCATCCTCCGCGGCTTCGGCAAATGTCTCAGGCGCGAAGGAATCATCCGCCGGCTCGGGATGCGTCAGGTCGAGCATGCCCTGCGCACCGAAGGCGAATTCGGTGCCGTCATCCTGAGTCTCCTGGTCCTCTGTACCCTCATCTTCTATACCCTCATCTTGCGTGTCCGGCCCTTGGGTGTAGCCGCCCTCGGGCAGCACCTCAACCGCAGCCACATCTTCCATCAACTTCTCCGCGAAGCCGGGCTCAAGCAGCGCGTGTGCGTCGTTGATGATGCGCTGGAAACCTTCGAGCGCATTCAGCGCGCGCTGCGGCAACAGGCGCTGGCGAATCGCGTGGCCGATGGCATCCCAGGTGCTGGTCCCGGTCTCGAGTGCGAGCCGCTCCAGGGTGTCCAGCGTGGAGCGGCCGATGCCGCGCACCGGTGTGTTGATGACTCGCTGCAGCGCGATCGAATCGTGGGGGTTCTGCACCAGCTTGAGATAACTCAGCAGGTCTTTGATCTCAGCCCGCTCGTAGAACGAGAAGCCCCCGACCATCGTGTACTGGATCGAATAACGGCGCAGCGCCTCTTCCACCAGCCGCGATTGCGAATTGGTGCGATACAGCACGGCGACCCGCGGAGGCTCATTGCTCTCGCCAGCCTTACGCAGATATTTCTGGATGTAATCGGCGATGAAGAGTGCCTCGTTTTCACCATCCGGCGCCTCATAGTAGCCGATGCTCGATCCGCCCTGCCGCTCCGTCCACAGGTTCTTGCCCTTGCGCTGCGCGTTGCGCGCTACCACTGCCGACGCTGCTTCCAGAATCACCTGCGTGGAGCGATAGTTCTGCTCCAGCCGGATGGTCTTTGCCTCGGGGAAGTCCTTCTCGAATTCGAGAATGTTGCGTATGTCCGCGCCGCGCCAGCTATAGATGCTCTGGTCCTCGTCGCCCACCACGCAGACGTTGTGGTGATCGCCGGCGAGCAGCTTCATCAGCTCGTATTGCGGACGATTCGTGTCCTGGTACTCGTCGATCATGATGTAGCGGAAGCGCCGGTTGTAACGCTCGCGCGTCTCGCCGCTGGCCTTCAGCAGCCGCACGGTTTCGAGCAGCAGGTCGTCGAAGTCCAGCGCGTTGTTCTTCAGCAGCTCCTTGCGATAGACCTCGTAAAGCTGCGCGACGCGCTCGCTGATCGGATCGCTCGATCCCAAGTAGTACTCCTGCGGATCGATCATGTGGTTTTTGGCCCAACTGATCTTCCCCAGCACCGTGCGCGGCGTCAGCGTCTTGTCGTCAAGCGACATGCGCCGCATCGCCTGCTTCACAATGGCCTGCTGGTCGCTTTCGTCGTAGATGGCAAAGCTGCGGGTGCGCCCCTGGTCGCCGATGCGCAGTGCCTCGATGTCCCGCCGCAAGACACGCACGCAGAAGGAGTGAAAGGTCGAGAGCTGCGGCTTGGCCAGTGTTGAGCCGGCGAGCAGCTTTTCGACGCGCTCGCCCATCTCAGCCGAGGCTTTGTTGGTAAAGGTGACGGCGAGAATGGAGTCCGGTGAGACGCCCTTCGCTTCAATCAGATACGCAATGCGGTGCGTGATGACACGCGTCTTCCCCGAACCGGCGCCGGCCAGGATCAGGACCGGTCCGTCGGTTGCCTCCACGGCGGCGCGCTGTTGCGGATTCATCTTTTCGAGCAGGGGATTCACGGGCAGGCGTCTCGGTGGGAACTTCTCCCTCTAGTGTATCGCCGCCCGCGATGCACATCCCGATGCACATCCCGGTGCCTAAGACGCTGCGCATTCACTAATCTGAAATTGCAAAAGAGTCACAATGAACGCAGCAATGACTCCCTCCAGCGACACTAGCGCACGACCGAGCGTCTGCGTCTTCTGCGCATCCAGCAACGGCACAGATTCGATCTTTCTCGACGCCGCCCAAGCGCTGGGACGGACGATCGCCGAGCGCGGCTGGCATCTGGTCTATGGCGGAGCCGAGGTTGGGCTGATGGGCACGCTCGCGGATGCTGCCCTCGCGCATGGCGGCGCGGTCACCGGCGTGATTCCGCACGCGCTGGTCTCGCGCGAGATTGCGCATCGCGGTCTGACGCAATTGGTCGAAGTCAGCAGCATGCATGAGCGCAAAGCCGAGATGGCGAAGCGCGCCGACGCGTTTCTCGTGTTGCCCGGCGGGCTGGGCACGCTCGATGAGCTATGCGAGATGCTCTCCTGGGGACAGCTTGGCATCCACGAGAAGCCCATCGTGCTCATCAACATAGCCGGTTTCTGGGACCCATTCCTCGGCATGCTGGATACGGCCGTGGCGGCCGGATTTCTGCGCTCGGCGCACCGTGCGCTGTCATCGGTGGCACCCAATGCGAACGCAGCCTGCGATGCAGTGGCGCGGATCTGGTCCCGATAACGGCGAAACTCTGCTGGCCCACGACCCGTCTATGGGATAACAACCCCTTCACCCGTTTCTGTTTTTCGTCGTGTCTGTTTGAGGTCTCGTCCACGGCATTTCTCCTGATGCCAGGCCCCGACCAGGAGTCCCGATCAGGAGCCGCGGCCAGGGGAGGCTATGTGCAGCTTTTCTTGAATGGAAAAGCTGCGTAACTAGCAATCCCCTGATCTATACCGACAGGAGAAATGCTCTATCCTGACAGGACGCATGCAGCGGCACCCCGCCTTTTCCAAGCTCCACCGCTACTTATTGACAGCAGCTTTGGCCGGCTTCATTCCGACCGCGATGGCGCGCGCCCAGACGGATATAGCGGGCGTGAGCCTTCCTGACGCGCCGGTCCCGCAGCAGAGCACCGCACCGGCAGGCCAACCGGCCAGCACAACCCAACCGGCAAGCACCTCGGGGCCGGCAAATGCTGAGGACCAGCAGCAGAAAAAGCAGCTAACCTCCGACGAGGTGCTGCGGCAAGAAGAACAGCAGCGCGCGTTCGGCGTGATGCCCATGTTCCAGACCGTGTCGCTGGCCAACTCGAAAAACATACCGCCTCTGCGGCCCAAGCAAAAGTTTCGCCTCATGCTGAAGAGTACGACCGATCCCTTTATCTTCGCCCAGGGCGCCGTCCTCTCCGGCATAGGCCAGGCGCGCGACACGAACTCGGGCACCAAGACCGTGACCAATCCGGATGGGACGACGAGCCAAGTCCGCTGGGGCTTTGGTCAGGGCGCATCCGGCTACTTCAAACGCTTCGGCGCCTCCTACGTAGATACGGCGGACGGCAACTTCTGGGGCAACGCCGTGCTGCCTGTTCTGCTCAAGGAGGATCCCCGCTACTACCGCATGGGCTACGGCTCGTTCGTGCGGCGTTTTTCTTACTCCGCAGAGACCGCCTTATGGTGCCGCCGCGACAATGGCACATGGGGGCCGAATTATGCCAACGTGGCCGGCAATTTCATCTCCGGCGGCATCTCGAACCTGTACTACCCTGACGAAGACAGTGGCTTTGAGAAGACCGTCATCGGCGCCATGACAGTCACGGCAGAGGGTGTCATCGGTTCAGAGTTGATCGAGTTCCTGCCGGACATCGAGCACTACTTCCTGAAGAATCGCCACCCCAGGCTGTAGCGCTCAGCCGCGCTGCCTGAGGCACTCCTCGCATTGGCAGTGGCGTCGTAGAAAATCCCACGAATAGATGCCGCTGGAGTGGCCGTCATTCCAGTGAAAGACCACGGCATACCGGCCCGCCGGTTCCACGCTGTTGGGGCGTGGCGGCGCTTCATACATCGGCAGTAGCAGCGAGGGCGTGGGCTTCCGCTCGCCCGGTGCGAGACCCGCGGCCTCGCGTGCCTCATGGCAGGTGGCGCAGGGGCAGGCATCGCGCAGCCAGCGAAACGTCCATGCGCTCCGGTGGCCGTCCTTCCATTCGATCTCCATGCCCGTGCCTTCCGTCTTGTGCACGCGCACCTTCGCCGGGTCCACGGCCTCGCGCGGCAACGGCGGCCGATCGGCGCGGCGTGCCTCTCGCTCATCGACGATGCGGATTCCTTCGTGACTCATAACTTCTTCTCTATCTCTCTCTATCTCTTCGTTTCTCTTTCAGGATACGCGTGCCAGCGCCCAAAGCTACGGCGTACGCAGGAAGAAGTAGGCAGCCATGGCGAGGCCGATCACCACCACGAAGCCGCGCATGACACGGGCGCTCAGCCTGCGCGAGTAGCGCGCCCCGAGGTATCCGCCCAGCGCCGCCGTCAGCATCATGATCAGGCAGAGATGCCAGACGATTTGCCGCTCCAGGATGAAGGTGACGACGGCGATGCCGTTGGCGATAGTCGTTGCCACCACCTTGAGCGCATTGACCTCGCGGATGCTCTGGATGCCGAAGATGGCCAGCATAGCCATGATGAGGAAGCCGGCGCCCGCGCCGAAATAGCCGATATAAAAGCAGACCACCACCAGCGCTGCGCACAACGGCACAAAGCGAGGCCGCGCATCGGCAATCGTTTCTACGCGGCGGCGCGCGATCCACCGGGCGATCGGCGCGCTGGCTGCAAACAGCAGCGATGCACCCAACAGCAGCCACGGCACCAGCCGCAGGAAGGTTCCCTGGCCCGTCCGCAACAGCACGACGGCGCCAGCGAGCCCACCCAGCAGTGCGGAGAGCGACACGGGCACGAGCATGCGCAGATTGACGCCCAGATCCTCCCGATAGGCGGCGATGGAGGTGAGCTGACCGGGCCACAGCGCCACCGTATTCGTCGCATTGGCGGCAATCGGCAGCACGCCCACGCCGAGCAGAGCCGGGAAGGAAAGAAATGAGCCGCCGCCGGCCACGGCGTTCAATGCGCCGGCCAGGAACGATGCAGCGGCAAGCCAGCCGCCCTGATGAAAGAACGAAAGTTGAAAGAACGAAAGTGGCATCAATGGGAAGGGAGGCACCAAGGGTGCATGTGTGTAGACGAGTGAGGTCGCCGCATGGTCACTCGGCTACGCAGATGAGGCACTTCAGATATTCCGTCTCCGGAATCGTGAGGACCACCGGATGATCCGGCGAAGCGCCACGGCGCTCCAGCAATCGCACGCGGCGTTCGGCATCGCCCGCCGCTGCGGCCAGCGTGGCGGTGAAGTCCGCAGCGGAGATGTGGTGCGAGCACGAACAGGTCACCAGCACGCCACCCGGCCGCAGCATTTTGAGCGCACGTAAATTCAACTCCTTGTAGCCGCGCAGCGCGCCTTCGATCGCCCGCTTGCTCTTCGCGAATGCGGGGGGATCCAGCACGATCGTGTCGTATTGCGTGCCCGCGTCGCTCCAGGCGCGCAGGAGCTCGAAGGCATCCGCCTCCACCCAGTCCACTTCCGCCGAAAGCTGCTCGCGATTCGCCTCCAGATTGCGCTCCGCTACTTCGAGCGCGCTGCGCGACGCATCCACTCCGGTCACGCGCGAGCACCGCTGCGCCATATGCAGCGCGAAGCCGCCCTGGTAAGTGCAGATGTCCAGCGCCTCGCCGCGCACATGCTCCGCCGCAGCTGCGTAATTGAGCCGCTGGTCAAGAAACGCCCCAGTCTTCTGCCCCGCGGCGGCATCGTAAGCAAAGCGCAGACCGTTCAGGAGGAACGTTGTTTGTAACCGCGGATGGCTCTCGTCTTTCGCGTAGAGCGTAGCCAGTGCCGGCGTCTCCAGTCCTTCGAGTGCGGCGATGCGGGCGTCGCCCCGCTCGACGATGGTCTCTGGCGCGAGTTCCTCGACGAGAATGCGTGTGACCAACTCGCGAACCTCCGGTCGGTCGAGCCCGCGGGCGAGCACCTGCACCAGCAGCAGCACGCCGTAACGGTCGATGATGAGCCCCGGCAGCTCGTCCGCTTCGCTGAAAACAAGGCGGCAGGCCTCCGTCGCCATCGTGGCGCGGAGAGCGAGCGCGCGGCGCAGCCGGCTGTCAATCAGGGCCAGCCACTCCGCGTCGCCTGCCAGCAACTCCCGGCTCACCAGCCGCAGCGCGATCTGCGATGAGGGGCTGTATAGCGCCGTGCCCAGCGGAATGCCCCGCTGGTCGGAGACGGCGATGAGACCGTTGATTGCGTTATCGTCCTCCGCACCAGCGACTTCCACCAGGTCCGATGCGTAGACCCACGGATGTCCGGCGCGCAGCCGGTCGGCGGCCCTCCTGGTTACGATGGCAGCGGTTACGACGGCAGCGCCGACGCCCGCCACCGCCGCGGTCTGGCTCGCGGCCGGGGGCACGGCGGCGGCTTTGCGCTTCGACGGGCGCGATGCGGTCTTTGGGGTGCTGGTCGGGATGCTGGTCGGGGTGCGGGTCATGGCTCTGGTAACGCTATGGGCTCTGGTAACGCTCTCGGACAAGGCTTTAGACGAAAATGAAAAGCCATCAGCCTATAATCAGGCATGGCGACCGCGCGTACAACGCCGCCGGAACCAAACGCATCCCGGCCACCCCAGCCTGAAGCTCGGGCCGCGGACAGCCGTGTTGCGGAGGGCCGTGCCCTGGTCGACGCGCGCTTTCGTGCGCTGCTGGACACCGTACGTGCCCATCGCCCCGGTGACGACGTCGAGATCATCCGCCGCGCCTGGGCATTTTCTCTCGAACATCATCAGGGCCAGGTGCGCGCCTCGGGCGAGCCGTATGTGCTGCATCCGCTGGAAGTTGCGCATGTGCTGGCCGAAATGAAGCTCGATTCCACCGCCATCGCCGCAGGCCTCTTGCACGATGCCGTCGAAGACACGCCCGTAACCGCGGATGACATCACCCGGCTCTTCGGCGAGCAGGTGGCGCACATCGTCGAGGGCGTCACCAAAATCGACAAGATCCAGTTCGCGAACAGCGAAGACCGCCAGGCCGAAAATGTGCGCAAGATGCTGCTGGCCATGGTGAGCGATGTGCGCGTCGTGCTCATCAAGCTGGCCGACCGGCTGCACAACATGCGTACCCTGCAGCACCTGCGCGTGGAGCGCCAGCAGGCCATTGCGCGCGAGACGCTGGACATCTATGCCCCGCTGGCGCATCGCCTGGGCATGGGCAAGGTGCGTGGCGAACTCGAAGACCTCTCCTTCCGCTACGTCGACGCGGTCAGCTTCGAAAAGGTGCAGACCGCCATCGACGAGCGCCGCAAGGAGGGCGAGGACTTCCTGGAAGAGGTCGAGCGGACGCTCCAGGAGAAGCTGAAGGAGCATAAGATCGAGGCGCGCGTCGAGTGGCGCATCAAGCGGCTCTACAGCATCTATCAGAAGCTGCAGAAGCAGCGCTCGAGCGTCGACCAGGTGTACGACCTGCTGGCGGTTCGTGTCATCACGAAAAATGTGCAGGATTGCTATGCGATCTTCGGCCTGATCCACTCCATCTGGCGGCCGGTGCCGGGCCGTATCAAGGACTTCATCGCCATGCCGCGGCCGAATTTGTATCAGTCTCTGCACACAACGGTGATGGGTGGCGGCGGCCATCAGTTCGAGGTGCAGATCCGCACCGAGGAGATGCACCGCATCGCCGAGGAAGGCATCGCCGCCCACTGGAAGTACAAGGCTAATGGCAGCCCGATCAGCAGCAAGGACGAGCAGCGCCTCGCCTGGGTGCGTTCGCTGGTGGAGTGGCAGCGGGAGATGTCGGACCCGAACGAGTTCCTCTCCACGCTGAAGATCGATCTGTACCCGGAGGAGGTCTACACCTTCACCCCCAAGGGCAAGGTTGTCGTGCTGCCCAAGGATGCAAGTCCGGTCGACTTCGCGTACTCCGTTCATACCGAGGTCGGTCAGGCCTGTACCGGCGCCCGCGTCAATGGCCGCATGGTGCCACTGCGCACACGGTTGCGCAACGGCGACATCGTCGAGATCCTGACGCAGAACGGCCATACGCCGAGCCGCGACTGGCTCACCTTCGTCAAGAGCTCGCGCGCACGCAACAAGATCAAGCACTGGCTCAACGAGCACCAGCGCGAGCGCGCCATCGACATCGGCGGCAAACTCCTGGACCGCGAAGCACGCAAGTACAAGGTCGCGCTCACCCGCTTCAACGATACCGACTACACCCGCGTCGCCAACGAGTACGGCGTTGGCGGGGAAAAAGACCTGCTCGCGGGCATCGGCTTCGGCAAATACTCATCCCGCCAGGTGCTCCATAAGCTGGAACCCAGCCTGATCGCTCCGACCACTTCAGAAACGGAAACAGCCGACGGCAAAGCGGGCGCCGACGCGATAAAGAAGCTGCATCTGCATCCGCGCACCGAAGCGCTCGAAGTGGAAGGGCAGAACGATTTGCTGGTCTATCGCGCACGATGTTGCAATCCGATTCGCGGCGAAGAGATCATCGGATACGTCACGCGCGGCCGCGGTGTCGCCGTCCATGCGCGGCGATGTTCCAACGTGCAGAACCTGCTCTACGAAGCGGACCGCCGTATCTCCGTCGAATGGTCGAAGAGCGCGGCCAACGAGCGCGGCCGTCAGCAGACCTACCCGGTCAGGGTGGTCGTTTACTGTGACGATCGCGCCGGCATGCTGAAGAACCTGACCGCCATCATCAGCGACGACGGCACCAACATCCGCAGCGTCGACTCGCGCGCCGGTAAAGATGGCGAAGCCATCGTAGAGTTCATCGTCGAGGCTGAGGACGTCGCCCACCTGGATCGAATTGTCACAGGCTTGCGCACACTTCCCGGCGTGCGCGATGTGGAGCGCGCCAGCAAGGTATAGGCGCCCCACTCTGCTACCCTCGTTGTGACGTACGCTGCCAATGCCAAGTTTGAATAAACGGCGGGTTCTCCAGGGATCCGCTTCGAATCTGCTGCGGGCTTTTCTTTCCATGCTGGTTTCACTCGTCCTGCCGCCATTTCTGGTGCACAGGATGTCAAGCACGGAATATGGCGCCTGGGTCCTGATCCTGCAATTCGGCGCCTATGTCAATTTCCTCGATCTTGGCCTGTCCACAGCGATCAGCAAGTTTGTAGCGGAGCACGATGCTACCGGCGATGTTGACGCGGGACGCCGTCTGGTCAGCACCGCCTTCACCGCGCTCTGTGCCGTCTCAACACTCGCCCTTATCGCCCTGGGCGTGGTCATCCGGTATCTTCCGCAACTCTTTCACCAGATGCCGGCGGCGTTGATTCCGGAGGCTCGGTTGGCAATGCTGGCCGTCGGCATCTCGACGTCGCTGGCGCTCCCGCTGTCGGTGTTCGCCAGCATTTTTAACGGCCTGCAGCGTTACGGCTTCCCGACTGCTCTCTATACAAGCACTCGCGTCGGATCGGCCGTGGCGCTGGTCATCATCGTGCTGTTGCATGGCTCGCTGGTCGAGATGGCCCTTACGATTGCGGCCTTCAATGTGCTCACCGGACTGCTTCAGGTCTATGGTTGGTGGCACCTGCTGCGTGACCGCGTCGGGTTCACTCCATTTCAGTTCGAGCGGAATGCCGGACGTCAGCTTGCCGAATACTGCGGAGTGCTGTCGATCTGGACGCTTGGAAACATCTTTATCAGCGGCCTGGATACTGCGATCGTTGCCCGTTACGACTTCGCCCACACTGCCTTCTATGCGGTGGCTGGGAGTGCGACCAACTTCATGCTCATGCTCGTGGGCAATCTCATGTCGCCTCTGCTTCCGGCACTCTCGACGGCGCAGCTCCGCCGCAGTCCGAAGGAGATGGGCGACCTCGTCATCAAAACCACGCGGTATGGCACGTTGCTCCTCTGTGTCCTGGGTGCGCCGCTCGTCGTAGGCGCGTATCCCCTGCTGGCTGCGTGGGTGGGCCGCGACTATGCCGCCAAGGGAGCGCTTTTTCTGCGTCTACTGGTCATCGGCAACGTGATCCGGCAACTTCCCGGACCGTATGCGCTGACTTTGATTGCCATGGGCAAGCAGCGTCTCGCGACGGCGTCGCCGCTTGCGGAAGCAGTCGTCAACCTCATCGCAAGTGTGCTGCTGGCTAGGCGGATGGGTGCCATCGGTGTCGCGCTTGGCACGGTCATCGGTGCTGTGGTGGGCTTTACTCTGCATATCGTGCTGAGCATGTCTCTCACCAAGCAGGTCGCGGAGTTTCGGCGGTCGCAATTTCTTACCCAGGGTCTTCTGCGTCCGATGCTCTGTCTCGCGCCGCTCATCCTGCTGGTGCCAAGATGGCGCGGAGACATGCTGCTCCCGTTTCCGCCTTTCTGGCTGGTGTTTGGAACGCTGGCGTGTGCTGGCATCGCCTGGATTGTCGCGGTGAACGCCGACGAACGCGCCACGGCGCGCGGATTGCTGCATCATTTGCATCATTTAAGATAAAAGGCGCAAACGATGCCCTGCATCCGGGGCTCTGCATCCAGGGCTCTCTAGGCAGAGCCCATGCCCATGAATGTCAGACATGCACTCCATCACCGCGGTTATCGTTCTCTATCAACGTACCGCGGATCGTAGTCCCGCACTGCAATCGCTGCTTCGCTTTCTTGGCTCGCGAACGGATTCCGGCGGCCCCATTCAGGTCATGGTTTACGACAACTCGCCGAAGTATCAGGCAAAAGCGCTTTCGCTGCCCGCGAATGTGACGTATTACGCAGCTCCGGAAAACGGCGGCCTCGCTCCCGCATATAACCTGGCATTGCGTCGGGCACTCGAACAGCGCAACGAATGGCTGCTGCTCCTCGATCAGGACACAGAACTGACCGAGTCGTATCTCCAGGAGCTTGTCACGCTCTCCGAATCGCTCTCGTCACAGCAGTCCGTCGCCGCGGTGGTTCCCAAGCTTACCTGGAATGGCAGGGTCCACTCTCCTGAAGACCATCTCTTCGATCAATTGCGCTCGCAATTCGAGCATCGGGACCACGGTGTCAGCCTCTCCGTTTCAGGCATCCAGGCGCATCGGCTCGTGGCGTACAACTCCGGCGCGCTGATGCGCGTACGCGCCCTGGATGCGATTGGTGGCTTTCCTTCGGATTTCTGGCTCGACTTCCTCGACCATGCTGTCTTCCACATGTTCGCCGTGCGGGGCTGCTATACCTACATCATGCAGTCGGTGCTCGCCCATCCATTGGCGCACACGAATCCGAATGAGGTCCCGCTGTGGAGACAACGAAATGTGCTCTCCGCGCAAACCC
>DATBCB010000206.1:0-3090 GCA_036270675.1 Acidobacteriaceae bacterium
GGAAGCGCTTCCTGCTCCTTCGCGGTGCGGAAAAGGTCACCCTCAAAGTCGACTGCCGGGACGAGGGCCGGGACGAAGGATAGATCGATTCGCCAGTTGTAGCCGGATCTGCGATGGCGGAATTGGATGGCCCGAACGGCCCGGGGGGTCGCAGGAGGATGCAATTACAAAAGTGCGACAAAAGCAAAGCGATTTGAGCTTGATGCTAGAGGTATGGCAACCCTTGCACCGCCGACGCCCCCTGACCTCAACGGTCAGACCACGACTGTTGAAACCCTCAGCAGCCGGCCACATCCCGTCGGGGCCGCGGCTCAGGCGAAAGTGCGAGAGCATGAACCACTTGCTCTAAGCCGCGCCGCACAGACGCGGACCTTCAATTGGACCATCTTCGGCTTCATGCTCGTTTTTCATCTGGCCGCAATAGCGGCGTTGTTCTTCTTCAGTTGGCATGTGCTTCTCCTCATGGTTGCCCTGCATTTCGTTGCCATCAACGTGGGTATCGGAATGGGCTATCATCGCCTGCTGACGCATCGCGGCTATAAGACACCGAAATGGCTGGAGCATGTTCTCGCCGTTTGCGCCACGCTGAGCCTGGAAGGGGGCCCGCTGGTGTGGGTCGCCACACATCGGGTGCATCACCAGATCACCGACCGCCCCGGGGATCCACACACACCGCGAGAGGGTGGCTGGTGGTCTCACGCAGGATGGGTCATCCACGGGGCAGGTGCCGACAAAGAGCCTGCACTGCTCGCCCGGTACGTGCCCGATCTTATGAAAGACCCTTTCTACCTCTGGTTGAACCGATACCACTGGGTTCCGCTCGTGGTGCTCGCATTCGCGCTGCTCGCCATCGGAGGATGGCCGTGGGTACTGTGGGGTATCTTCCTTCGCGTCACGCTGGGACTGCACGCCACCTGGTTGGTCAACTCGGCGACCCATATGTGGGGTTCCAGGCGCTTCGCCACACGGGACGACTCGCGGAACAGCTGGTGGGTAGCCCTGCTGACTGGCGGTGAGGGCTGGCACAACAACCATCACGCACATCCGGTGTCGGCGCGGCATGGGCTTACCTGGTATGAGTTCGACCTGAATTATTACGGAATCTGGCTGCTGGGGAAGCTGGGGCTCGCAAAAAATATTCATGCCGCAAAGCCAACTCATACGAGCCCAACCCACATGGGCACAACCCTCACGGGCACAGACCCCGCCTGATCTTCTGCTGTCACCGTACAAGACACGGCCTTTCGCTCAGGAAAGGCCCTGCGCGGCTGAAGTCATAGCATTGCCAGACCCGCACTATTGCGTGCGCAGAGTCGTCATCGGATCCGTCTGCGACGCGCGGTACGCCGGTGCAGCACTCGCAAAAAACGCAACCAGCAGCAGCACCAGCGACATCGCACAGAAGGTCAGCGCGTCGAACGGCTTCACCCCGTAGAGCAGCGTGGTGATAAACCGCGTCACCACAAACGAGATCGCCAACCCGGCCGTCACTCCAATCGCAGCCAGCGTCATCCCGCGCTTCAGGATCATGCGCAGCACATCGCCGCGCTGCGCGCCCACAGCCAGCCGCAGCGCAATCTCCAACGCGCGCTGCTGCACGATGTACGCCAGCACCCCATACAAGCCAACAGCCGCCAGCAACAACGCGATACTCGCGAACGCCGCCAGCAGCAGCGTCTGAAAACGTGCCGGTGCCACTGCCTGTGCCACGTAAATCTCCAGCGGATTCAGCCGGTACGTCGGGATATTCGAATCCATGCTCGCAACCGTCGCCTTCACTGCGCGCTCCAATGCTGCCGGATCGCCTGTCGTCCGCAGCACCAGATACGGCTCCGTGATCACCGCCTGGGTCCACGGCAGGTAGTAGTGCGGCGCGGCATCGGCTGTAAGTCCGAGTTGCTTGATGTCCCCGACCACGCCCACAATCTCACGGACCGGATGGATCACGACATCATCCCCCAGATCCACGGTCATGTGCCTGCCGATCGGGTTCGCGCCCGGAAAATACTTCTTCGCAAATGCCTGATCGACAATCGCCACCGGTGTGGTCGTCGTCTTGTCCATGCTGTTGAAAGTGCGTCCGGCAATCAGGGGAATGCGCATCGTCTCGAAATAGCCGGGCAGCATTACGCCCAGGGATTCGCTGGGGTGATCCGCTTTCGCCAGGGGATGGCCCTCCACCGTGAACGAGATCGATGCATCGCTGCCCGACATCGGCATCGGCCATCCCGCCGATGCTTGCTTCACTCCTGGCAGCGCGTTCAGGCGGGCAACGAGTTCCTCTACAAACTGGATCTTGCGATCGTGGGGATACGCAGCATCGGGCATCGTGTAGCGCGCCGTCAGCACGTGATGCGCATCGAACCCAGGATCGACACGCAGTTCGCTCACGAAACTACGGATCAACAATCCCGCACCCACCAGCAACACCAGTCCCAGCGCCGTCTCACCAATCACCAGCCACGTTTGCAGCCGGTGGTGTCCGAGGCCGCGGGTCACCGTGCGCGTGCCGTCACGCAATGCCAATGCCGGTGCCAGGGAGGAAGTGCGCAACGCCGGCACAACGCCAAATAGAATCCCGGTCACGACCGAAATGCCCATCGCAAATGCCAACACGGGAAGATCGATCGATACATCGCCCAGCCGCGGCAATGCCTGCGGAAACCACACCGCCAACTGCTTCAGGATCACGCTTGACAGCGCAATGCCTGCCAGCCCGCCGATCATCGACAGCAGCAGCGACTCAACCAGAATCTGCCGTACGATCTCTCCCCGGGTCGCGCCCAGCGCGCTGCGCAGTGCAATCTCGCCGCTGCGCCGCGAACTGCGCACCAGCAGCAACCCCGCCACGTTCACGCAAGCAATCAGCAGCAGCAGCGCCACCGCGCCGAACAGCACCTTCAGCACAGGCCGCGTCTTGCCCACCTGGAATTCCAGCTGCGGGATCACCCTCGCCGTCGTGTACCACTTGTTCGTGTCCGCGTACTGCGCCGCCAGTCCACGCGCCACGCTGCCCAGGTCCGCCTTCGCCTGCTCCATGCTGACGCCCGGCTTCAAGCGGCCAATCACCTCCAGCTGATCCTGTCCACG
>DATBCB010000207.1:0-10264 GCA_036270675.1 Acidobacteriaceae bacterium
CCCATTCTTGGCATGATCGAAGTGGGCGGCTGGACCAACCTGCGGCATCAGATCATGACCAATCTTGGGCGTTCCGACTATGTTCATCTGTGGAGCACCACAGGGCATTTTCACGACAATCCTATGGGCATCCACTGGACGGGTCTTGTCTTCGGATTGGGACTGGTCATCAGCTTCGGCTATTGGACGACAGACTTTCTGGTGGTGCAGCGCGTGCTCTCCGCGCACAACCTGCGTGCGGCGCGCATGGCGCCCATCATCGGCGCAGCCTTCAAGATGGCGGTGCCGTTCATCGTGATCCTGCCCGGACTGCTGGCCCTTGCGGTGCTGCCCTTCCATCTGGTTGGCGAGGCACAGGCAGTGTCTACCGGCCAGCACAGCTATAACGAGGTGCTACCGCTGATGCTGGTGCGCTACTGCGGCCCCGGGTTGCTGGGACTGGGCGTTACGGCGTTGATTGCTGGTTTCATGTCCGGCATGGCAGGGAATGTCAGCGCCTTCTCCACCGTATGGACTTATGATCTCTACGGCGCATTCATCAATAAACGCGCTTCGGACAAGCACTACGTCGCCATGGGGCGCTGGTGCACCTTCATCGGTGTGCTCATCTCGGTGGGCACTGCATACCTGGTCCAGCAGGCCGCCAGTATCATGGATTACGTGCAGGGGCTGTTCAGTTTCTTCATCGCGCCGCTCTTTGGCACGGTGATCCTGGGCATGCTGTGGAAGCGCGCCACCAAGGCAGCGGGTTTCTGGGGGCTGCTCGCGGGGACGTGCACCGCAATCGGATTATGGGGATGGGTGCGGCACGATCCTTCGGCGCTCCGCTATGTCGCGCTCTCTGCCGATGCCAAAACGATGGCCGAGGATATGTATCGCGCTCTCTGGTCATGGCTGGTCTGCGTGATCGTGACCGTTATCGTGAGCTATATGACCCAGCCCAAGCCAGTCGCCGAACTTGAAGGACTGGTCTACGGCGTGTCACCACTGCCACAGGAGCACGACGATCACTGGTATCAAAAACCGATTGTGTGGGCTGGCGTGATTGCGATGCTCTTTGTCGCGCTGAACATCATCTTCTGGTAAGGGAGCAGCTATGCGCGCAACAATGTCGATCTGGTTCTTCGCCGGCGTCATGCTGCTGGCCTACGGCATCGTGATACTCGCTGCGGGTCTCTGGGAGATAAGCCATCCGCCGGCACATCCTCCGGCATTGGCACAACTGCACGCTCCGATCTGGTGGGGAGCGCTGCTTGCAATCTCCGGCGGGATTTACACCGTTAAATTCTGGCCACGACATTGAAATTTGAGCTGCAGGGTGAGCGCTCCAGCCGCCTCGATAGATACCACCACATGCGATGAGTTCTACTGAGAAGAGAGATTAGGTCGATTTATGCCAAAACAGTTAACGTTTGCTTTGATCGTTGGAAACCGCGGCTTCTTTCCCGACCACCTTGCTAAAGAGGGCAGAGAGGCGATGATCGGTGTATTGGAGAAGGCGGGCATACGGGTGATCGCGTTGACGCCGGAGCAGTCGAAGTTCGGCGCAGTGGAAACACCGGACGAGGCGCGCCGTTGTGCGGAGTTGTTTCGCAAGCATCGCGACGAGATCGACGGCATCGTCGTGACCTTGCCGAACTTCGGCGAGGAGCGCGGCATCGTGGATGCCATCCGTCATTCGACATTGCAAGTGCCGGTGCTGGTGCAGGCCACGCCCGATCGCACGGACGACATGAAGATCTCCGACCGACGCGACAGCTTCTGCGGCAAGATGTCAGCCTGCAACAACATGAAGCAGTACGGCATTCCTTACTCGATCACATCGCTGCACACCTCAGCGCCCAACTCCGAAAGCTTCGCGATGGATCTGGCGTGGTTCTCGGCGGTGTGCCGCATCGTGCGCGGCTTTCGCAATCTGCGCATTGGATCGATCGGCGCGCGACCCGCTGCGTTCAATACGGTTCGCTATTCGGAGAAGCTGCTGGAGCGCTCCGGCATCTCGGTGGAACCGCTGGATCTGTCGGAGATCTTCGGCCGCATCGATCGCTTGAAGGACACTGACGACGCAGTGCAGGCGAAGCTTTCCGCAATCAAGAAATATGTCTCCACCAGCAACATCCCTGAAGCTGCGCTGCTGAAGATGTCGAAGCTGGGCGCGGTGATCGAGGGCTGGATGAAGCAGACCTACTGCACCATCTCCGCAATCCAGTGCTGGACGTCGATGGAGGAGTACTTCGGCGTGGTGCCGTGCACGGTGATGAGCATGATGAGTGACAACCTGTTCGCCTCCGCGTGCGAGGTGGATGTGTGCGGAGTGATGGGCATGCATGCGCTGGCACTGGCCAGTGAGACGCCGAGCGCACTGCTGGACTGGAACAACAACTACGGAAGCGATCCGGACAAGTGCGTGTGCTTCCACTGCTCCAATCTGCCCAAGCACTTTTTCCAAGACGTAATCATGGACTTCCAGGCGATTATCGCCGGCACCGTGGGCAAGGAGAACACCTTCGGCACCTGCGTTGGTCGGGTGAAAGCCGGCGCGATGAGCTTTGCGCGCTTTTCGACCGACGACTTTACCGGGCGTATCCGGGGCTACGTCGGCGAAGGCGAGTTCACAAACGATCCATTGGAGACCTTCGGCGGCGCGGGCGTGGCCTATATCCCGAAGCTGCAGAAGCTGCTGCGCTACATCTGCGAGCAGGGCTTTGAGCATCACGTCGCTGCAAACTTTTCGCAAACCGCAAGCCCGGTGTATGAGGCAGCCGTCCGCTACCTGGGCTGGGATATGCACTACCACAATCAGCCGGAGGCCTAGCCGACGTGCCTATTGTTGCAGGGGTAGATTTCGGCACCCTGAGCGTGCGCGTGACGCTGTTGGACAGCGATGCGGAGCGGTCCGGCAAGGTACGCGGGCGCCTCGGTACCGCGACGGCGGAGTATCCGCTGCATCGCCGCCGCGATGATCCCGATTACGCTACGCAGTCGCATGACGACCAGATGGATGCGCTGGTGAAAGCCATGCGCGCGGCGCTGGAGCAAACGGCAGTGCGGGGCGGCGATGTTGTCGCCCTAGCGCTCGACACCACCGGATCGAGTGTGGTGGCGGTCGATGCCGAGATGCAGCCGCTCTCCGAGTACTACCTGTGGTGCGATCATCGTGCGAAGAAAGAGGCGCAGCAGATCACCGCACTCGCCCACGCGGAGAACCTTGAAGCCATAAAGTGGTGCGGCGGTGTGTACTCGCACGAATGGGGCTTCGCGAAGCTGATGCACTTTCTGCGGAATAATCCGGATAAGCGGGGCGCCTTCGCGAGCGCCTTCGAGCACTGCGACATGGTGGCCGCTACACTGTGCGGCATCACCGATCCGACCAAGGTAAAGCGCAGTGCCTGCGCCATGGGCCACAAGTGGATGTGGAACCCAAAGTGGGACGGCTTGCCGTCGCAGGAGTTTCTCTCCAAAGTGGACTCGCTTTTCGATGGAGTGCGCGAGAAGCTCGCCGGCGAATATCTCACCTCCGATCACATCGCCGGCCATCTCTCCGCCGAATGGGCCGATGCACTTGGCTTGCGTGCCGGCATTCCGATTCCCGTTGGCGCATTCGATGCGCACTGGGATGCCATTGGCGCGGGCTGCCGTGAAGGCGATGTGGTGAACGTCGTCGGCACATCGACATGCATCATCGCGATAGAGCGACGCACCACGCTGGTGCCAGGTGTATGCGGCGTGGTGCCGGGCAGCGTGCACCCGGGTTATACCGGTGTAGAGGCCGGGCTTTCCGCAACGGGTGACATCTTTGAAGCCATTGCAAGACGTGCCGGCACGAAAGTGAAGGATCTCTCGAAGGGGCTGGAACGTTATCGCGCCGGGCAAACCGGATTGCTGCGGCTGAGCTGGGACAATGGCGACCGCACTGTGCTGGTGAATGCGGAGCTGGGCGGCGTCACGCTCGGCTGGAACCTTGTCCACACCGCGCAGGATGAGTTGTTCGCAGCGATTGAAGGTACCGCATTTCACACGCGCATCATTCTGGAGCGCATGGCGGAGAACGGCGTGCCTGTGGAGCGAATCATCAATGGTGGTGGTATTCCGCAGCAGAACGCGATATTGAATCAGGTGTATGCGAACGTGCTGAACAAGCCGGTGCTGGTGCCGGACGGGACACCGACGAGCCTCGGTTCCTGCATCTTCGCTCTGCTGGCTGTCGGTGCGATCAGCTCCGTGGAACAGGGCCAGTCGACGCTGTGCTTGCCCCACCGCACCTTTCTTCCACGGCCGGAAGCGGCGGCGATCTATGAGCGGCTCTATGCGCAGTATCGTGCAGTCTACTTCGCGCTCGGCACGCCAGACGCGACGCCAGCCGCGCTCGGCGCTATTTTACCAGAGCTGAAGCGCATTGCTGCCGAAAGCGCGTCTACTTCTTAGAGAATTCTCAGAAGGCGCTCTCTCCGAATTTGCGACCCCAACGACTTTCTATCCCGCGATGGGAATACTACGTAGGTAATTCTTTGTTCGCCCTATATTCCCCATCGGGACTCTGCCGATAACGCTCCTGTACAGGCAAACACCGCCTGACACAAGGGGTGTGTATGAGCTGGGGACGATGGACATTCGTGGCGTTTGGACTTCTCGTACTGTGCTGCCTTCTGGCCTGCACATCGGCTTCGGGGGAGCCGGCGCCTTCTGCGCCCGCTCCGTCCTACTCCTCATCATTGCGGCCGATCATCGCGGCAGCACCGACTCGGATCCGTTTGCCTGAGCAGGGACGGCCTCATCTGCTGGACGATGTGTTGTACACATCCATCGCCGGTTACCGCACGCTCGACTACTTGAGCACGCGCCGCGCGCTCGCAGGTGGCGCACACGAAGTAATCCTGCCGCAGTGGGTGGTGGAGAATCGTGGTACGTTCATCGCATTTGAAGGACTAGCCACCGCAACCGAGATCGGCGGATCGGTGTGGCTTATCCGGCACGGACATCGCCGCATAGCGCGCGCCATGAACGTCATGAGCATCGGTCTCGGCACGCAGGCAG
This sequence comes from Acidobacteriaceae bacterium, assembly GCA_036270675.1. Lineage (GTDB taxonomy): Bacteria > Acidobacteriota > Terriglobia > Terriglobales > Acidobacteriaceae > KBS-83. The sequence continues at coordinate 5,035 of DATBCB010000207.1, forward strand.
TGGTCAACAACTACACGGAGCCCCTGGTCTTTGCGCGGTAATCGTTGAGACGACTCGGACTGATAGCCTTCTCTGGAGGTTGCACATGATCTCCAGGCTTTCAAATTTCCGGGTAGTCGCCGCTCTCGTTCTTTCACTCACGTTTGGTGTTACTGCTGCAGAATCGCAACGCCCCGACGCGGGACCTACAGTCGCGGCGCTGCGGCATCCCGCAGAACTATACGATCCGGTTGCGCAGCCCGGCGCGGAAGTCAAAGCTGGTCACGCGCGATTCACTGTGTTGACCCCGCAGTTAATCCGCATGGAGTGGGCGGCGGATGGCAGGTTCGAGAATCATCCTTCGCTGGTCTTTCTGAATCGCAACTTGCCGATGCCAAAATTCACCACATCGGTCACGAAGTCTGGCACGCAGGATTTTCTGACACTCAAGACTCGCGAACTGAAGCTTGTATATGCATACAACGAGTTCGGTAGCGAAAAGTTCACCGCGGAAAATCTGCACGTCGAATTTGAGTTGAATGGCCAGACGGTGACCTGGCACCCCGGTCTTGAAGACACGGAGAACCTGCAGGGAACCACGCGTACTCTGGACGGCGCACTGGGCGGCAAGACGAAAGAGCCGATGGGCCCCGGGTTGATTTCGCGTGCCGGCTGGGCGCTGGTCGACGACTCCACGCGTCCGCTGTTCGACTCTGATGACTTTCGCTTTACCGCGGGCGAGAAGAGTCCCTGGCCTTGGGTGATGGAGCGACCGGCGGGCGACCGGCAGGACTGGTACTTCTTCGGCTATGGACACGACTACAAGCAGGCGCTGGGCGACTTCATCAAAGTGGCCGGACCGATTCCGCTGCCTCCCCGGTTCGCTTTCGGCGCGTGGTGGTCGCGCTACTGGGCTTACAGCGATCAGGAGTTGGACGAGCTGGTCCGCGGCTTCCAGCAGAACTCGACGCCGCTCGATGTGCTGGTTATCGATATGGACTGGCACCGCACCTACGGGCAGATGTTCTGGAACCGCCGCGACGACGCCAGCGGGCACGAGCTCGGCTGGAGCGGCTATAGCTGGAACAAGCTGCTCTTTCCGGAACCGCAGAAGTTCCTCGCCCACATCCATGATGAGGGATTGAAGGTCACGCTCAACTTGCATCCGGCATCGGGCGTCCAGCCGTTCGAGGACCCGTACGCGGCGATGGCCCGTGCCATGGGAATGGATCCTGCCGCCAAGCAATACGTGCCATTCGATATTACGAATAAGAACTTCGCGCGGAACTACTTCGACATCCTTCATCACCCATTGGAAAAGCAGGGAATCGACTTCTGGTGGCTCGATTGGCAGCAGGAGCCCAACACGAGGACTGCCGGGGTGAGCCCGACGTGGTGGCTCAACTACACTCACTTCAGCGATCAGGAGCGGGAGGGGAAGCGGCCGCTGCTGTTTCATCGATGGGGTGGCTTGGGGAACCACCGATACCAGATCGGTTTCTCGGGCGACACCATCTCAGTGTGGGACTCCCTCGCCTTCCAACCGTGGTTTACGGCCACGGCGGCCAACGTCGGTTATGCGTACTGGAGCCACGATATCGGCGGACACATGCCGGGGGTGGTCGATCCGGAGCTGTACACGCGCTGGATCCAGTTCGGCATCTTCAGCCCGATCCTGCGCACGCACACGACCAAGAACGCCGACTCGGAGCGCCGCGCCTGGGCCTACCCCGAACCTTATTCCGGCATCATGCGCGCCGCATTCCAGCGGCGCTACGCGATGTTGCCTTACGTCTACACCGAGGCACGCCGCACGTATGACACCGGCGTCGCCTTTCTGCATCCGCTCTACTACGACTGGCCGGAGCAGGATGCGGCCTACACCTCGAAGGGGGAGTACTTGTTTGGCGATGGCCTTCTGGTTGCGCCTATCGTCAAGCCGGCGGACGCGGATACGGACTTGGCGCACGAGAGCGTCTGGCTGCCGCCGGGCGAGTGGTACTGCTGGCCGACTGGTCGTCACTTGAGCGGACCCTCGACGACCGAGGTGAGCGCGTCCATCGACCAGACACCGGTGTACGTGCGCAGTGGCACGATTCTGCCGATGGCGCCTCCGATGGAGACGAGCAACGCCAAGCCGCTCGACCCGCTGATCCTGACCGTCTTTCCCCTGAAGGACGGCGAGCGTGGCAGCTATACGCTCTACGAGGATGCGGGCGACACGCGGGCGTATGAGAACAACCAGGACATGCGCACTCCGATCTTGGCCGAGCAGCTCGGGGCGGCGACCGAGATGACAATCCATCCCGCGCAGGGCAGCTACCCAGGAATGGTGCTCCGCCGCGGTTACGAGTTGCGTCTGCCGGGCGACTGGCCGCCGAACCAGGTGACTGTAAACGGGCGCGCCCTGAGCTATGAGGCCAAGGCTGGAGTTCCGGGCTGGCGCTACGAGGGGAACACGCTGACGACGATCGTTACGTTGCCTTCTACGTCGGTGCGGACAGAAAAGCGGGTTGTGATCACGCGCGAGGCTGCGTTGATTGCGCGGCGGACGGAACTGAACGGCTTTCCTGGTGCGATGACGCGGCTGCGCGAAGCCTTTGATGTGATGCAGCAGACGTGGCCACTGAGGGTGCCACCCGATACGCTCATTGACGCCATGCAATCAGGTGACCGGATCGGTTACACACCGGCGGAGGCGGGCAGCGAGCTGCGCCATTTCGCCGAGGTGCTGCCGCAGGCGATCGCGGCGGTGCATGCGGACGCGAAGGGCCTCCCTCCGGAGGAGGAGAAGGCGATTGAGGAGCGCCGGCAGCGGCTCAAGGGCGAGGAAGCCGCGCAGGCCGAAAAGATGCTTGTCGACTACAAAACGCGCGGTCTGAAAGCTGCGGCTCTGGTGGACGACATCCACGTTGGTGGCCACTGAGCGGGTTTCCACCGAGGGAGACATCAACCACCGAACGATCGCAAATTTTCCCCGCAATTCGATCCGGCCCTCTCCTTGACGTTCTACCTATGCTCAGTGTATATGTAGGACGTCATAGAGAGCAGCCCGATGCCGACCGAAAAATCTGACTTATTGCAAGGAACCTTGGACATGCTGATCCTCAAGATCGTGGCCCTTGGCCCCGTCCACGGCTACGGCATCTCGCTACGCATCCGCCAGATCTCGCGCGAGGTCCTTCAGGTGCAGCAGGGCTCGCTTTATCCGGCGCTTCATCGTCTGGAAAAGCGCGGCTGGCTCCTCGCCGAATGGGGAGAATCCGAAAATGGACGCGAGGCGAAGTTCTACCGCCTCTCCGCCAATGGCAAGAAGCAGCTCTCCGCAGAGGAGGCGACTTGGCGTCGCCTCTCGGAAGCCATAGGGCTGGTGCTCGAAACTGCTCGTTAGGAGGCATCTATGCGGTGGCCCCCATCGTCACGTCGCAATCACGAGCACGATCTCGACCGCGAAGTCGCTTTCCACATCGATGCCCTCGCCCGCGATTACGAAGCCGCCGGCATGGCGCCCGACCAGGCCCGGCGCCGCGCAAGCGTCGACTTCGGCGGGCGCGAGCAGATCACACAGCAGCTTCGCGAAGTCCATATCTCCGCGCTCGTGGAAGCCGCGCGCGCCAACACCCGAGCTGCCTTTCGCTTCCTGCGCAAGGCCCCCGGCCTCTCCGCAGCCGTTATCCTTACGCTGGCGCTCGGCATCGGAGCCAACACCGCCGTCTTCTCCGCCATCGACGCCGTCATCCTGCGGCCGCTCTCGTTCCCGCAGGGCGACCAGCTCATGGCCATCGAGCAGTACGACACCAAGGGCAAATCACCCGTAAGCCTCGTTGCGCCCATACGGCTCGAAGAGTGGAACCGCCTCAACCATACTTTTCAGGCGCTCACCGGCTACGACTCCGAGAACGAGTCGGAGACTTCCGGCCCGCTGCCGGAATATCTGGGTAATGCACTCGTGGCGCCACGGTTTCTCGATGTCTGGGGCATCGCCCCGGAGCTGGGCCGCGGCTTCACGCCGGCGGAGGAACGCTATGGCGGCCCGAAGGTGGTGTTGATCAGCCATCGCCTGTGGATGCGCCGTTTCCACGGCGATCCCGATGCAATTGGAAAACAGCTCCACTTAGGCCACGACGCCTACACCGTTGTCGGCGTCATGCCCGCGTCCTTCGCCTTTCCGGATCGCGATGTGAATGTCTTCATGCCCAGCCCGCCCGATGCGCCCTACGCGCAGGACCGCGGATCCACCTGGTACACCGTCATCGGCCGGCTTAAGCCCGGCGTGATGCAGCAGCAGGCGCTCGCCGATCTCTCCATTGTGCAGCGCCAACTCGGCGTGCAATTCCCCAAGACGGACCGCGACCTCGGCGTTCATGTCCAGCCGCTCAAATCCGAGATCATCGGCGACATCGGCAGCTCCCTGTGGCTGCTCTACGGCGCCGTCGTGCTGCTCTTGCTCATCGCCTGCATCAACATCGCCGCGCTGCTGCTGGCCCGCACCGCCGGGCGCGAGCGCGAAATCTCCCTCCGCTTCGCCCTCGGCGCCTCGCGCCACACCATCGTGATGCAGCTGCTGAGTGAAGTCCTTCTTCTCGCCGTAATCGGCGCCTCACTCGGCATCGCCCTTGCCGGCGGCGCCGTGCAGCTATTCCATCACCTCGCGAACACGCTGCCGCGTGCTGCAGAGATCGCGCTCAACTGGCGTCTCCTCCTCTACACCTTCGCAAGCGCCCTCCTCGCCACCGTGCTCTCGGGTCTCTACCCCGCGCTCCGCAACACGCGCGGCGACCTCGCCCAGACCCTCGCGCAGGGCAGCCATACCCAGGTTTTCACCCGTGGCCGCCTGCAATGGCTGCTGGTCGGCGCACAAGTCGCTTTTGCGGTTACATTACTCATCGGCGCCGGTCTCCTCCTGCGGAGTTTTCAGGAACTCGGCCGCGTTTCGCCTGGTCTCGACGCCTCCCATGTCCTCACGCTGCAGATCAGTGGCGGCTGGGGCGAAACCGCCGACATGAAGCGTCTCACCCAGCGCATCCACAGCGATCTCGACGCGCTCCGCTCTGTCCCCGGCGTTGAGGCCGCGGCCACCGGTGGCTGGAGTCTGCCCGGCGTGCCCGGTCAGGCTCAGATCGAGCTGAGTCTCGCAGAAGGCGAACAGGACGAGAGCCATAAGATCATGGCCATCACCCACATCGTCTCCTCCGGCTACTTCCGCACTCTTGGCATCCCCGTATTGCAGGGCCAGGACTGCGCCGAAGAT
>DATBCB010000208.1:0-2457 GCA_036270675.1 Acidobacteriaceae bacterium
AGCGCTCCGCTTATCTCGTCGTATCGTTTCTCTATATCAACCGGCAACCCTGCATCCAGTTGATGCAGCGTGTTTCTTATGGCCGCTCCCATTTGCTGCGGATCGCGACTAGAGCGCACCACAAGCCAGTTCGAATTGGAGGGCCATTGCGCGATGGGGAGAAACATCGCCATCTGTGGATCTTCGGTGATGCCTCCGTACTTTCCGTCTTGTGCAATACCCACCACTTGTATGCGCGATCCATCCGGCATCTTGTAGTGCCCGCCGATTGCGCTTTTCACCGAGCCAAACATCTTGCGCGCAAACTGGCGATTCACCACGGCCACACGTGGCAAATCTTTGGCGTCATTCCACGTGAAAGCCCTGCCCGCCAGCAATGCAGTGCCCTCCGCGCGCAGATAGTCCGGAGATATGTGGTACATGAAGACGCTGGCCGCGGCATTCGATGACCGCATGTCTGTCGTTCGATCGTTAAAGACCGTCGAGGCGCTTGTATCGTTGAGTAGCAACGCGTCGGATAAGCCCACCGACTCTACTCCAGGAATCGCCGCGACGGCATCGATCATGCACCGTTGCATGGGGGCTACTCGATCGCCGCTGTAGCCCGCCATGTGCAGATCGGCGGCCACCAGCACGGCGTTGTGCTGTTCAAAGCCGAAATTGCTGTGCAGCGTGTGGATCAGCCCACGCACCGCGACCATCGAAGATGTGACCAGCACTGCGCAGATGGCAATCTGCACCGTCAGCAATACGTCACGGACGGTAATCCGTCGCCCCACTCTCGCGGCCGATCCCGACTTGACCAGCTCATACGGATTTGTGCGGAGTACCTGGGTTATCGGGACCGCGCCAAACAACAACCCACTGATTAAGCTCATCAGCAGAGCAACAGCATAAACCGTTCCGTCCGCGTTCACCGGCGTGTGCATGGGAAAATTCCCGAATGGCTGCCAAACACTCAGCCAGCGCAGCAGCAGGACGCTGGCCCAAAGTCCGAGAGCGCCTCCGCCCAGCGAGATCAGCAAGGCTTCGGTAAACAGCCCGCGCAGAATGCGTGTGCGACTTGAGCCGAGCGCGAGCCGCAGCGCGATCTCACGGGAGCGGTCCGCGGCGCGTGCAGCAAACAGGCTGCCCAGGTTTGCGCATGCGGCCAGCAGAATCAATCCCGCCAGCAGCATCAATCCCGCAAGGAATGCCTGTACCGGGCGGCCGAACTGATCTCCCAGTAGACCTGGACGCGCCAACAAAAAGCCCGCCTGCCGCTCGTCTTTGGGATAGGTCTTTTCCAGATACGATCCAATCGAGTTCAGATCGGCGGTTGCCTGTGCCAGATTCACTCCCGGCTTCAAGTGCCCAATGGTCATGAAAAGCCAACGGCTTCCGCGGTCGTTCAGATCAGTCGACCCCTCCAGCTGCTCGTGGTTCACCAGCGGCACAAAGAAGTTAGGAGAGACGAACACGATGGTCCCACGAAATTCCGGCGGCGCTACGCCAATTACGGTAAGCGGATGCTTGTTCAGCTCAACCCTGCGGCCTACCACTCCGCGATCGTCGTGGAATTGGCTGTGCCAATATGCGTAGCTGAGAACGATATACGGTGCGCTGTTCGGACCATGCTCATCGGAGCCGTGGAAGAATCGGCCAAGATACGGCTTGATCAAGAGAGTGTCGAAGTAGTTCCCGCTCGCCTCCACGCCCCACACAAGCGACCGCTCTTCGCCCGTCTCCAGCGCGACCTGGACGATGCTGAAACCCGCCAGATCGTCAAAGCTGCGGTTACGATTGCGCAGATCGAGATAGTCGGGATACGACTGGCTCATATCCTTGTCGCTCGCGCGCTCGATTCCGTAAAGACTCTGCGCCTGCGGCACCTGCAGCGGGCGCAGAACCAGCCCGTCCATCACGCCGAACACCACGGCATTTGCGCCGATCGCCACCGCCAGCGTTAGGATGGCGACGATGGTGAAGCCGGGATACTTGCGCAACTGGCGAACAGCAAATCGCAGATCCTGCAGGACGGTGTTCATCGGGACCTCCAGGGCAACTACACGGCACAGTCACTTCTATCTCGCACTTGTATCTTGCAATTGAATGGCCCGGACCGGCTTCCTACCTAAATACCTGTAAAGAAATCACATCGACCGATGCAATAAGTGTCCGGACCCGGATAGGTGTCCATTTCCATGGGATCGCCGTCCATCCCCGAACACAGCCAAGTGAACGCGGCCCCATGAACACCGCCGCGTGAACTTAGACCCGCAACCTGGGTCCGTAACCAAGGCTCGCTAGGGATGGACTGGCATTGGAGCTGCGGTTCGATCGCCGAAGCCGATGTCCATCGAGGTGTCTTTGGGAAAGGAGATATCTTGGCCACGGCCGAAAAAATTCGTGTAGATGGACCTGCTGCCGCCATACGCGCTCATCAGGATGGCCAGCGTGTGCGAGCGGACCGCCAGC
>DATBCB010000209.1:0-3597 GCA_036270675.1 Acidobacteriaceae bacterium
GATGACGGCGGGCGGAAATACTGCGCGGCGGACACCCGGCGGGGCGTGCAGATGGTGAACCAGCGGAGTGGTTCCCCTTGTAGACAAGGCTCTACTTGGGGATACGACAAGCGCGGCATCTGGGTGGATCGCGGCTGCCGGGCTGATTTCGTGGTTCGCTGAGGCAGAGCGATAAAGAAAGATAAAGAAACACAATGGGGCCGGATGGCGTGTTTGTTGTCCGGCCTGCGGTGTTTGCCGCCACGCTGATTCGCATCAGCCGAACGGCCACGCTGATTCGCATCAGCCCGCCATGCTGAATCGCTTCAGCCGAAGACGAGCGTTGCGGCTCCGCCTGCGATCAGAAGGCCACCGATGATCTTGTGCACGCTGAGACCTTCTCCGAGAAAGATCCACGCAAAGAGGATGACGAGCACCACGCTGAGCTTGTCGATAGGCGCGACCGCCGATGCGGGACCTAGTTGCAGTGCGCGGAAATAGCAGAGCCACGACAGCCCGGTCGCGATGCCGGACAGAACCAGGAAGAGCCAGGAGCGGCTCGCGATAGCGCCAATCGTGTTGTGCCTGCCCAGTGCAATCGCAATGGCCCAGGTGAAGACCAGCACGACAGTGGTGCGGATGGCGGTGGCCAGGTTGGAGTCAATGCCGGCGACACCGATCTTCGCCAGGATCGCCGTTGCTGCCGCAAAGAAAGCTGAAAGAAGCGCCCAAAGAAGCCAGGTCATGTACTTAGGATATGCGCTCAGCCTTCCGTTCAGCCGATAAGTAGTTCAGCCGGTGAGCTGCGCCAGCTTGTCTTCGAGCGATGCGATGCGCGCGCGAAGCTGCGCGATTTCGCTCTCGAGCGTTCGAATCCTATCTGCAACATCCTCGCGGACAGTGGCGGGTACGTGGTCAAGTGCGTGAGCACTTGCCACAGGCGCGCTGTGAGCGGAATCAAGCTTAGTTCGAGAAGTAGCTTCGGCCGGCGACAGCAGATGCACGTAGCGCACCTCACGCGCGCCGGGCTCGCGCGGCATGGCGCGTGCCAGGGGCGGCTCGCGCTGGGCAAGCTGCTGCAATGTGCTTTCGACTTCGTCCATCGCTGCGAAGTTGTGTATGCGTTCCGTGCGCGCACGCAGCTCGCCGGGCGTCTGCGCTCCACGCAGCAGCAGCACGCACAGGATGGCGACCTCACCGCGGCGCAGGTTGAATACCTCGCCGACGTGGTGCGCGTATTTTGCAACTCGGCTTTCGGTGCCACGTACGGGCGCGGCCAGCCCTGCATCCTCAAGCTCGTGCAGGGCCATGCGCACTTCATCCTCGCTCATATCCATGACCGGGTGGCGGCTCGACCGCTGATTGCAGGCATTGGTCAGCGCCAGCAGGGAGAGCGGATAGTACTCGGGCGTGGTGGTTTCCTTTTCCAGCAGCGACCCGAGCACGCGAACCGCAGGGGCAGAGAGATGCAGTTGCGAATCCGGCATGAACATGGCTCCTGCTCTCACCTTATATGGATGACCACGAACACGGATGAGCGAAGTTTCGTACTCTAAGAAAGAATGTTGACTTCGATACCAGCGGCGGTCGAACGGGCGAAGAGCGCGCAGCGCGCCGTCGCGGCGTACTTCCTGGCGAACGGCATCGTGATGGGCGCGTGGGTGCCGCATGTGCCGGACCGCGCGCGCGAGCTGCATCTGGATCCGGGCGCCCTGGGCTGGACCTTGCTGGCGAGCGGGCTGGGTGCGGTGATGGCGATGCCGCTCGCCGGCCGGATGACCGCGCGGCTGGGCAGCCGCGCTGTGTGCCGCGTGGCAGGCATTGCATTCCCCATCATGCTGAGCGCGGTCGTGCTGGCGCCCAATGCGCTGCTAATGACGCTGGCCCTGCTCTGTTTCGGCATCGCAGGGGCAAGCATGGATGTCGCCATGAACGCACAGGGCATCGCCGTTGAAGAGCAGCTTGGCGAGCGCACCATTTCGCGACTGCATGGCGTGTGGAGCATCGGAAGCTTCACCGGCGCTGCCATTACCAGCTTCCTGCTTTCGCGGCACGTGCCCGCGCAAGCGATTGTGTTGAGCTTCTCCGCGCTGGTGATCGTGCTGGTGGTAGCGGCTACGCCGGTCCTCTTCACACGAGCCGAGGAGGGATTGCACGAGCAGCCACATGCGTTGCGCCCGCACGGGCGGCTTTTGCTTCTGGGTCTGGTGGCCTTCGTTTCCATGGTGTGCGAAGGCTCGATCGCCGATTGGAGCGGGCTGTATCTGCGCGTGGTCCGCGGTGCGGGCCTGGGCGTCTCCGGCTATGGATACGCCGCGTTCGCAGCGTTGATGGTCACCGGCCGTCTTTTGGGAGACTCTGTGGTGGCGCGCTTCGGCGAAGAGCGGACACTCCTCGCAGGAGGTCTGCTGGCGGCTGCTGGTTTGGGAGTCGTGGTCGGGACGGGCTGGCAGCACATGACAAGCGAGCTGTGGTGGCTGCTCGGCTTCGCGCTGGTGGGTGCAGGCCTGGCCAACGGCTCGCCGATACTTTACCGCACGGCAGGCCGTGTCCCGGAGGTCCCGGCCGGCGCGGGCATCGCAACCACCGTCGGCATCGGATACGCGGGATTGTTGGCAGGTCCGCCGGGACTAGGCTTTGTCGCCAAACATGCCGGACTCACATCCATTCTGCTTTGCGTGATGGTGCTGAGCTGCGTGATGGCCTTCAGCGCGCGCTTGGTGCGCGGATTGACCGTGCCGCCGGCGGGATAGACGCCTCCTACTGTGGGGCCGGCGCCATCCATTGGTTCTGCTGCATCCAGCTCTCCAGCAGCACGGTCCACAGATGCAACGCCGGCAGATGCTCCGCAAGATCCACGCCGTGATGGCCATGCTCGAACATGTGAAACTCCACCGGCACGCCGGCGCGCTGGCAGGCAGTGACATAGAGCATGCTGTTCTGTGACGGGACCGCGTCATCGTCGTTCGTGGTGAACACGAACGCCGGCGGGCTTGTCGGCGTCACATGGTCTTCCGCAGAGAGCAAAGCTACCAGCGCCGGATCGGGTTGCGGGCCGAGCAGATTCTCGCGCGAGTTGGCATGGCCGATCCCCGGCTTCATGCTGATCACGGGGTACGCCAGGATCACGAAATCAGGGCGATCGCTTGAGTGCTCGACGGGATCTGGGCTTGCCGCTATGCCGTTGTCGAACAGTGTCGCAAGGACGCTTGTGATGTGGCCGCCAGCGGAAAAGCCCCATGCACCGAGATGGTCGGGCACGAAACCGAATTCGTCAGCCTGGCTGCGCAGCAGGCGCATGGCGCGTTCGGCATCCGCGATGGGCGCCGGATAGCGGTAAGGCGCCACGCGATAGTGCAGGACGAACGCAGTGACACCGCGCTGGGCCAGCCACTCTGCGGGCGCGGCGCCTTCGCGGTCCGCCACCACCTCGTGATAGCTACCGCCGGGTATCACCAGGACAGCGGTGTGCGTTGGATTCGCGGCCGGCAGATAGACATCGATCGTGGGACGATCGGCAGCGGCATGGCCGCGCGCTCCGGAAACCGAACCGGGGTAGACGTCCAGGGTCTTGCTTGGAGCAGTTTGCGCGTTGAGGAGGCCCGCAGTGGAGGCAAG
>DATBCB010000210.1:0-13000 GCA_036270675.1 Acidobacteriaceae bacterium
CAGCGAGCTTGGTCTGCGGCCCGGTCTGCAATTGATAGCGAAGAATCTGGTAATACTCGCGTGCGCTGGATGCTGTCAGCGGCTGTGCCGCGCTCTCGCCTGCTGCCGCAAGCGCTGCCGTAGCCAGCGAACTTGCAAGAAATGTCCGACGCGTCAAAGGAGACCTCCCATCGATGCCTGATTCTATCCCTCCTCGCATCAAGCGCTTTCCTCCGCCCTCGCGGCGCGCAGCGTCTCGAAGAATCGAATCGCGGCGCAACTCAACGCTTCGCCATCCGCAAGCTCTCCCAGCTTCCATCGACACTCCATCCACCATCCACCGGCAGCGCCTGCCCGTTGATAAATCCGCTCTTGTCAGGGTCGGCCAGAAATGCAATCGCCTGCGCAACATCGTCGGGAGACGCAAACCGTCCCATCGGATTGCGTCCGCTAATGTCCGCATCGGTGTAGGTCCCCCGCGCCTGATCGGCCGCATCCATCTCCGTCTTCACCCATCCCGGACATACCGCGTTCGCTCGCACGCCGCGTCCGCCCCACTCCGCCGCCAGCGTGCGCGTCAGCCCGATCAGTCCATGCTTCGACGCGTTGTAAGCCGAGCGATCGCTCACGCCCATCAAACCGGCAATCGACGCAACGTTCACAATGCTTCCCGAATGCTGTTTCAGCATCATCGCGCCAAAATATTTGGCCAGCAGAAAGGGTGCCACCAGGTTCACCTCCAGCACGCGCCGGAAGTTCTCCACCTGCATCTCCTCTGCCGGCGCAATGAAGCTGATCCCGGCGTTGTTCACCAACACATCCACCCGTCCCCAGCGCTTGGTCACCGCCGCGACGGTGCGGATCACCACGCCCTCGTCCGTGATGTCCCCGCACAACTCTTTCGCATCCGCTCCCTGCTGCTGCACTGCCGCCAGGGTCGCTTCGCACGATCGCATATCAACTAGCGCCAGCGCATAGCCCGCCTCCGCCAACACTTCCGCTGCGCGCCGCCCAATCCCCTGCGCCGCCCCGGTTATCACCGCAACCTTCATTTCGTCACCTTCGGCCGTTTTCACTGTAGGTATATACAAGAGCGCGATCCTACGCGTGGCTTTTCCGTTAAGAAAAGCCACACTTCGCGAAAGTTGGGCTGTACACAGTGACAGCGAAAACGGTCTCGTGACGAAATTCTATGCGGACATGCCAACAATCTGCCGCACGTGCGCCGGCCGCTCCACTTCCTTCACCATGAAGTCCGCCACGCACGCGCGCGAGATGGTCATCCCCTTCGGCAGATGCCCATCGGCCACACTGTAGTTCTTTGTCAACGGCCCATTCGTCAACCGCGGAGGACGCACGATCGTCCACTCCAGCCCGTCTTTCTCAATCGCCTCTTCCATGGCAGTCATGTCCGGGATGAGATTGCGAAAGAGCGTTGCCCGCAGCACGTTTCCGATGGCATTCTGCTCCGCAAACAGCAATGCGGATGACACCACCAGCCCTCGCCGGACTCCGCTGCGCTCGATCGCCGCCGCAAGCGCCTTGCCGAACTCGCGACGCGTCGTCACGCTGCGCAACGTCGATGGGCCGAACGCCGACAGCACAGCATCGTGCCCCGGCAGCACCTGTGCCAGTTGATCCGCATTCAGCAGGTCGCCGGGAATCGCCCGCAGCTTCTCACTCTTCAGCGCAATCCTGTGCGGCGAGCGAGCAAATGCCGTCACCTCGTGCCCGCGCGCCGTCGCATATTCCAGCAGATACTTCCCGATCCCGCCCGTAGCTCCCAGCACCAACAGTCGCATGAATCCTCCTCACCGGCCGTTCTCGTTTCTCTCCGTTTACTTCGCGACCCCAGCCTTGGCCGCAGCCAGCGGATCGAATCCAAGCTGCCGCAGCATCCCCGCCTGATCCACCAGTGCCCAACCCTCGACAACCTTTCCGTCGGCGAAGCGATAGATCACGTTCGCCCGTTGCTGGACGCGCTTGCCTGTCGCCGGAATCCCGGCCAGCGGACCCGAATGCGTCGCGTCCATCGTCCATCGCACCGCCACGCGGTCATCGCTCGCGATCACGTCCTGCAGGGTGAACTGCAGATCCGGGAACGCAACACGGACGCGGTCCGTCAGCGTTGCATATGCCGCAATCCCCCGCTCCTCCGTCGTCGTGTGCAACTCCACATCCTCGCTCACCAGCGAAGCCAGAAGCTCCGGCCGGTTCTGATTCAGATACTCCTCATAGAGCCGGCGAACCGTCTCCACGTTTGCCTGTTCTGTTGTCGTCATATTGGTTCGCTCCATGTTTCAATATTGGATAGATGCTTCAATATCGAATACGGATTCGTGATGTCAAATAAGAAAAGTGAAGAAACGCACCTACCGGTCAGCAACCCGGCAACGCCAGGCGGATGAAACCCGCACCCGCATCGCAACGGCTGCCCGCAAGCTGCTCGAAGAGCACGGCTATGCCGGCATGACCATGGAAGCCGTCGCCAAAAAGGCCGGCGTCGCCGTAGCCACTGTCTACGCTGTTTTCGGCTCGAAGACTGGCATCCTCTCGGAAATCCTCGATGCCGCCCGCTTCGACGACAGCTATCAAAACCTGGTGCGCGAGGCCATGCACACCACCGATCCGCGCGAACGCATCCGCTTCCCCGCGCGCATCGCCCGCCGCATCTATGAGTCGGAACACTCGGTTCTCGATCTGCTGCGCGGGGCCGGCGCCGTTGCTCCGGCGCTCGCGCAATCGGAAGCGGAGCGCGAATGCACCCGCTACGACGCGCAGGCCGGGATGATCCAGTACCTCGTGCGTTCACGCGCCCTGCGCCGCGGCCTGGACCGGCAACACGCACGCGATATTCTCTGGTCCCTCACCAGCCGCGATCTGTATCGCATGCTCGTCCGCGATCGTGGATGGACCGCGCAGCAATACGAAAACTGGCTGGCCGACACGCTGGTCGAAATGCTGGTCCGCGACGACGCACCGCGGCATGATTGAACCGCAATCGAGCTACGCTGTCTTTCCGGTTCACTTTAGGTGCCATCCGCGCCGGAGCTACTGGAACGCGGAGACCCCCACGAATCCGTTCCCCGCGAAGTATCTCCCCTGAGCTGCGTGTCTACAAATAACCATGCGACGCCGATCGTTCTCGATACCGCAATCTCCCGTATTTAGTTTTTAATCTTCCGTATTTATCTTTATCGCGGCTCCCATAGCTCCACGCGATTTCCCTCGCCGTCCTTGATCCAAGCAAAGCGCCCGTTCACCTCGTCCTGCCGCTTCGCATCGATCCACACATCCTTCGCCGCCAGTTGTGCCAGCAGCCCATCCAGATCATCCACGCGGAAGTTCAGCATCGCCGCCTGTCCGCCTTCGCCAAAGTATTTCGTCTCCGCGGGAAACAGCGACCACACTGTACACCCCTGACCCTCCGGCGCCGCACACTCATCCCACACAAACGTCACGCCGCCCCACTCCGTCACCGCGAGACCCAGAATGCTCCGCATACCATGCCGTGAGCCGCTTCGGATCGCGCGCTCGCAGAAACACACCGCCCAGCCCAGTCACCTTTGCCATGTCGCTCTCCTGACCGCATTATTCCCGCCACCCACATGCCAGCCGCCCCAGCCCGCCGCGCACTGTCAGCCCGCCCGTGCGCCCCGCGAAGTATAGCCCGCAGATCGCTTCACTATCCAAATCATCACCGCATGGTTCTCATTCGTCATCGATGGTGGAGGCCCCAGGTGTGTCGCGCCTTTGATCTCTGGCGGAAAATTTCGCCGCTGAAGGCCGCCAGTTTCCTTCACTCGCAAGCCTCCGTGCGCAGAAGTAAATTGTCACAGAGTCAGAGACAATATGTAGTCATCGCACCAGCTCGAACCGACGAGAAACTTCCTCTCGCCGATCCGCACAAATCCCACGCGATCATAAAAGGCCAGCGCCGCCGTGTTGTCCGCCTTGACGCCCAGCAGCAGCCGCTTCCTTCCCAGCGAGCGCGCCTGAGCAACCGACCACTCCAGCAGTCGGCGGCCTAAACCGCCACCCTGGAAGCGATGCAGCAGGTAGATCCGCTTCAGCTCGATGTCATCTTGAGTCACCACAACCGGGAGGTCTGGCGGCGACAGCACCGCGAATCCCACCGGCGCGCCCCCGATCTCCGCCAGGCACAGCCGGTACTGCGCATCCGCCAGCCATGCGGCATACTGGCTCACCCCATGCTGCAGCCGACAATGCGCCAGAATGTCCGGTCCCGTCAGCAGGCCCGCAAAGGTCTCCAAAAACGTAGCAGCGCCCACCAATGCGAGCGCCTCTTGGTCCCCGGCTGCGCACAAGCGCAGCGCAATCTCTGTGTGGAGAGACATGCGCCGATCTTAACAACCGGCACACTAATTTGCGGACGACCCCAGACAATCCGGCACGAGCTAGGAGCTACGAGCTAGGAGCTAGGGGAGGTTACGCCTGCGGCACATCCAACCGCCGCTTCAAATTCCCCGCCAGCTCCGCCATCAGGCGCAGCCGCTGTTCCAGTTGTGGAGACGGCGGACTCTCCCGCAGCGCAAGCTGCGTATGCAGCAGCAGCCCGGAAACCGAGTTGCGCAGCTCGCTCTCCACCGCGCGCAGCGCCGCCCGCTGTGCCGCCCCCTGCTCCTGTTCCCGCCGCGCCAGCGCCGCACGCAGATCACGGATCAACCGTGCACTCCCGGTCAGCGCAAAGTTCACCTGCATGGGAATGGCCAGTCCGGCCATCTTCCACAGCACCTCCGCGCCCCGCGGGTCGCCTTCGGCAAGCGAGTCTTCCACGATCACCGCGGCATAGCTCCCGGCGCGCAATGCATCCAGCGCCTCGCGCCGTCCTGGCACAACTTCCACATCCAGTCCCATCTGCTGCATAATCGCCGCGGCGCAATTCTCTGCGCCGCTCAGCGCTGAAACCAGCAGCACCCGCTGCACGGCGTTCGCATTTTCTTTCATAGCCCCTGTCCCACTTCCTTACCGTCAGTGTCTGTATCCCGTTGTCCCATTCATCGGTTCCAGCGTCTCCAGCGAGACGTTTTCCGACAACCCGTACTCCTTCAATTTTCTGTACAGCGTCGTCTTGCCGATCCCCAGCAGGCGCGCTGCCAGCAGCTTGTCGCCCTTCAGTTGCCGGATCGTGCTCAGGATGGCCTGCTTTTCCAGCTCCGCCAGCGGCATCACCCGCGGCGTCGCGCCCGGCTGCGCTATCGCCGCCTGCGCCTTCTGCATCTGCGATGACGCCTCGCGCCGCAGCTCCAGTTCATGGTTCTGCAACTGCGTCGGCAGATCGCCCATGTGAATCACCGGCCCGGACGCCATCGTGCACGCCCGCTCGATCGCGCCCTCCAGTTCGCGCACATTCTGCGGCCAGTCATAATCCATCATGCTGCGCAGCGCATCGTCGCTCAGCGTATAGCTCTCCCCGCTCTCCCGCGACATACGATCCAGAAAGTGCGTTGCCAGCAGCGGAATATCACTGCGTCGCTCGCGCAGCGCCGGAATCCGCAAGGTCACCACATTCAGCCGGTAGTACAGGTCCTTGCGGAAGCTTCCCTTGGTCACCGCAGCCGCCAGGTCTACGCTGCTCGCCGCCAGAATGCGTGCATGCAACGGAATGCGGTGCGTCGCGCCCGCCGGACGGATCTCCTTCTCCTGCAGCACCCGCAGCAGCTTGCCCTGCAGATCCGGCGTCAACTGGCCAATCTCGTCCAGGAACACCGTGCCACGCTCCGCCGAAGCCAGAACGCCCGGCGCATTGCGCAGCGCGCCCGGAAAGGCGCCCTTCACATACCCGAAGAGCTCATGCTCGATCAGCTCCGGTGCGAATGCTCCGCAGTCCACGGTGAGGAATGGCTGCGATGCGTTCTCGCTCTGCGCGTGGATGGTGCGCGCCACCATTTCCTTGCCGGTACCCGGCTCACCGGCAATCAGCGCCGGATGATGGCTCTGCGCCACCTTCGCCAGGATGCGGTAAAGCTTGTCCATCTCCGGACTGCGCCCGACCAGATTCCCCGCACCACCCGAGCTGCGCAGCCGCTCGCGCAGGGTGCGGCTCGCTCCGCCCACCTGCCGTTGCTGCGCTGCGCGCTCCAGAACTGTCCCCAGTTCTTCCATCAGGAATGGTTTGGTCAGATAATCGGTCGCTCCGCCGCGCATCGCCTCCACCGCCGAACCGATCGTCGACGACGATGTCATCACGATGATCGCCGTATCCGGCCTCAGCGCTTTTACCTCTTCCAATAGCTGCATGCCCTGCCGGCGGCTGGCCTTCAGCTCCATCAGCAGCAGGTCCACCGTGTGGCTGCCCAGCAGTTCCTGAGCATCCGCCGCGTCAGCCAGGCCTTCGGCTGAGAAGCCTCTCTGCGTGGCGATCTCCACACAGGCCGATCGTGTGGCATCGTCTTCCTCTAGGACGAGAACGTGAAGTCTGTTCCCGCTATGCTCCATTCCAGTCATTTCATCCAAGGCAGCACCTCAAAAAGTCAAAATTGCCGATCCGGAACAACATCGTGCATTTCTTACACGCATGCTATGCAATCTCTACAGACAGGAGTCTAACCAGATTTCATTCCGGGAATGGTGCTGAAAACGTCGCCAAACCTGACTTCAGTAATGGTCAGGGGCGGTGACCCCACTCCACCAAAGCGGCAGCCGTCATGTATTATGTGCGGTTTACAGTTCCATACCGCGACCCTTCTCACCGGCTGCGATACCATCAGCCCAGAGCGGATTCCCTGCGAAATCTTCTGGGGAACGGAAGCAGTCGCGGTTCTCTCAAACAAACCGCACTTCGCCCTCTGCTCACCGATGCTCACAGGACATTCTTTCTTTATGGCACCCGCCTCTCAGCCGCCCGCCTCGCAACTCTCCCCAAAAACCCCCGGCATCCGCTCTGGCCGCGCCGCGGGCCAGCTCCGCCCCGTCACGCTCACGCCCGACTACGTCGCCACCGCCGAGGGCTCTGTACTCATCTCTATCGGCCACACCCGCGTTCTCTGCAACGCCACCGTCGAGCAGGGCGTTCCTCCCTGGCTGCGCAACAGCGGCCGGGGCTGGGTCACTGCCGAGTACGGCATGCTGCCTCGCGCCACTCTCACCCGCACCGCGCGCGAGTCCGAGCGCGGCAAAATCTCCGGCCGCACCCACGAGATCCAGCGCCTGATCGGCCGCTCCCTGCGCGCCGTCGTCGACATGCAGGCGCTCGGCGAACGAACAGTGATCCTCGACTGTGACGTATTGCAGGCTGACGGAGGCACCCGCACCGCCGCCATCACCGGCGCCTGCGCCGCGCTCGCCCTCGCATTGAATCGCTTAGTGAAGGCAGGCACGCTCAAGCAATCGCCGTTGCGCCAGCTCGTCGCCGCCACCAGCGTCGGCATCGTCGACGACGAAGTCCTGCTAGACCTGGCCTACGAAGAGGACTCGCAGGCCGAAGTCGATATGAACATCGTCATGACCGAAGACGGCGGCCTGGTGGAAGTGCAGGCCACCGCCGAGCGCCAGGCCTTTCCCCGCACAAAAATGCTCGAAATGATGGACTACGCCGAAGCCGGCATTCGCGAACTCTTTGAGGCCCAGCGAGCCCTGCTCGCCGACAAGTAAGCCAGCGAGCTCGAGCACGGTATACCGAAGCAGACTAAAAACCGGAGTGACCCATGCGGCTTCACCTACATCACCTGGCCTTGGCATTGTTTCTTGCAACCCTCACCCCGGCGATCGTCTACGCCGTCCCTCCAGCCGAAACCGCCATCCGCGGCGTGCTCAACGCACAGGTCGCAGCATGGAACCGCGGCGATGTCACCGCCTTCATGCAGGGATACAACAACTCACCGGACACCACCTTCGTCGGCAAAACAGTCGCGCACGGCTACGCCAACATCCTCGGCCGCTACCAAAGAAACTTCGCCGGCAAGGAAAAGATGGGCCAACTCACCTTCGACAACCTCGAAGTGCATCCGCTCGACGCCCGCTTCGCCATCGCCACCGGCCGCTACCACCTCACCCGCAGCCCCAGCGCAGGCGGAGATGCGCAGGGCGTCTTTTCGCTGGTCTTCGAGAAGACACCCGCCGGCTGGAAGATCATCCTCGACCACACCAGCTAACCGCCGGCCAGTCCGCGCGATTCGGGATTTGCAGCATTTCCTCTGCCGGGAGTGAGGAAGCCGCAGACCTTAACGGCGGCGACCAACGGGAGCCGCCGCAACAGAACGCGCCGCAGGCGCTATTGCCTCGGACGGCCAGTCCGCGCGTGCCCCGTTCTGTGCGTCACGCGGACGGCGGCGGGCAGCGACCATCGGGAGCGCCCCTACAAACTGCGCCGCAGGCGCATGTGCCCCAGACGGCAAGTCTGTAGAATTGCTACGAGTTCATTTCCCCGCTCAAGACATCTGCTCTACATACCTGGTTAGGAGAAGCATCATGATCAAGCTCACACCCGGCAAGCTCGACGGCCTCAAGTCTGTTTCCGATCACCGTGGCGTCATCGCCGCCGCCGCCATGGATCAGCGCGGCTCCCTCCAGAAGTCGCTCGCCAAGGAAGCCGGCACCGCCACCATCCCGCCCTCCGCGCTCGAAGAGTTCAAGACCCTCGTCACCTCCGTGCTCACCCGCCACGCCTCCGCCATCCTGCTCGACCCCGAGTACGGCCTGCCCGCCTCCAAGCACCGCAACGGCAAAGGCCTCCTGCTCGCTTATGAGAAGACCGGCTACGACGCCACCACCCCCGGCCGCCTCCCTGATCTGCTCGACCACTGGTCCGTCCGCCGCCTCAAGGAAGCGGGCGCCGACTGCATCAAGGTCCTGCTCTACTACACCCCCATGGAAACTTCGGAGATCAACGACCGCAAGCACGCCTTCATCGAGCGCATCGGTGACGAGTGCCGCGCCCACGACATCCCCTTCTTCCTAGAATTCGTCGGCTACGACCACAAGGGCGGCGACGAGAAGTCCATTGCCTACGCCAAAGCCAAGCCCGACATCGTCTCCGGCTCCATGGCCGAGTTCGGCAAGGAGAAGTACGGCGTCGATGTGCTCAAGGTCGAAGTCCCCGTCCAGATGGAGTTCGTCGCCGGCACCAAAGCATTTAAGGGTGAACAGGCCTACACCCGCGCGGAAGCGCTGCAGCACTTCCGCGACGCCGCCGACAACACCCACAAGCCGTTCATCTATCTCTCGGCCGGCGTCTCTAACCCCGTCTTTATCGAGACCCTCGAGTTAGCCGTTGAATCCGGCGCTAATTTCAACGGAGTCCTCTGCGGCCGCGCCACCTGGAAAGACGGCATCAAGGTCTACGCCACCAAGGGAGCCAAAGCCTTCGAAGAGTGGCTCAACACGCAAGGCGTCGAAAACATCAACAATGTAAACAAGGCCCTCGAAAAAGCCCACAGCTGGCACCAGAAGGTAGACCAGCACGCCACGTTGCATGAGCCTGTTACCGCGTAGCGATTTGCCATCGAGGCAGACGCCCTTCGGGCCGTAACAAAAAAGAGCGCCGCGTTTTGCGGCGCTCTTTGTTGTGCGGGCATACTCACTCTGACCATCGGGTCTATTGAAATTTGCGCCCGGCCGCACGCCAGCGGCCTCTAGGCACCCTCTTGGCGTGCGGGTAAATTGATGCCAAAGGTCCATTTCCACACAGCGCCATGCTTAACGTAGACCGACGTGCCCCAAATCGGCCCAACCTTCTGCCCGTAGCAGCTTCCGTCCGCAGTCGCCTTGAATGTCAGGATGCCGACTGTTGGTGAGAGCATCGTACCCGCGACGTCGGTGAAGCTGATGCTCTTGACATCGCAATAAGTGCCGGACCAATCCTTCAACGCATCGGCCTTAGTTGCGAAGTGGGTGCCAAAAATATTGATAAATGAGATATCTCTCGCTGTCAGGTCGCCAATTTTCTTGGTGTCGTGTGTTCTCCAGGCTTCCCAAACGGTCTTTTCGACCGCGAGCAGGGCGTCGGTGCGTGCATCTCGGCCGGCCGGTGTAGCCTCGTCCTTTTGGGACGTCTCATTCACGTCCACCGGTTTTGCGGGAGCCGCTTTTGGATCGACAATCGGAGCTTCGGCATGGAAGGCTCCTTTCCATCCATCTCCGTCCCGAACGTATACGGTCGCCACCCAACTGCTCGGCGGGACCTCTTGTCCGTTGCATGTGCCGTTAACGGTTGTCTTGTGCGTGATCAGCGCCGCATCATTACCGAGTGGCTGAATTTGCTCGTCGGATAGAGCGTAGCTCTTGATCTCGCAATCAGTGCCAGCATATTGTTCTTTCGCTGATGCCTTATCGAGCCTACCGAACGAACTCCAGCCGACAAACTTGTCAAAAAGAAAGGTGTTCCAGAACTTCGTGTCTTTAGACTTCCAAGCCTCGTATGCACTCTTCTCGAGCGTCACGAGTGCATCCCTTGTAGGTCCGGCCGGAATGGTCTTTTCAACCGTCTTAGCGGCATTTGCATCGTTCGCCAGTACATTTCCGGCGCAGGCTGTGAAAACGAGAGCGGCTGCGAAATACTTGGTCTTGGTCATGAATTTTCCTTAGACCAGGAAAGCCGGCATTACGCTTAGGAGGCTTTTGGTCCGCATCGCATGATCCTCTCGAAGAGTGAAAGAGGTACGGGCGCATCAGCCACTGCAAACCTATTCCCCGCCGGAGGGGCCGTCAATGCTGAATTCTGACAGTCAGGCGAAGGCGCTCTGAATGACCGAGCGAAGCTAGGTTGGGGTGGTTTGCCGGGTGCCCCATCCTAGCAAAGCTAGGGTGGGATAGTTCTCTCCGTCCGCAGCGGCAGCCGAGCACCATGCCGCACATGAAGAAACAGCACACGGCTTGGAAAGATCGTGAACAGAACGCGAGATCGTCCGTAGATGAGCTGTCGAATCTCCTCCGCGTGATTCTTGTTCTCTCGCGCCAGAGAGCATCTGGCCGGCATCGTCTTCAACCCATCCAACGCGTCGTACAGGCCTTCAATCCAGCGCTCCGCGGCCGCTGGTGACTCCGCGTCAATCCAATCCTCAGCTTGAGCAATTTCCTGTTTGGCCGGTTCCGTGAGTTCAACGCGATACTGCGCCACGTTTGCCTTTTGGCCCCATGCCCCGCTTAGCCCTGATGGAGTCGATGGCCTCGCGCAACGGCTGAGTTCTTCCCTCAGCTACCGCCTGAAGCCCACGCCGAATACCGGCATTCGCCTCCGCGCGCGCCAGCGCATCGAGCGTAGCCTGATAGCTCGCCGCATCCTGCACCACCATCTCTGCGCGCCCGTTCACCGTCAGCACCATCGGACGATGGCTCTTCCGCAAATGCTCAAGCGCAGCCGCAGTATCGCGTTTGAAATCGCTCAGGGACCGAATGTCTTCCTTTAGTCGCAACATGCATTTAATTTACACCAAATTAAGTGCGAAGGTCTTGTCGTCGCCGCAGCAGCACCACCACCGCCAGCGCCCCCAGCCACGCACTCACCGCACACCACACCATCACCGCCCGATACCCAGCAAAGAAGGCACGATCCAGCATCCGCGCAGCCTCCGCACGCTGTTGCTCCGTCAGCCCGGGCGGAATCGGCGTATCGTGCAGCCGCGCCTGCTGCGCTGTCATCTCCCGCCGCGCGGCCGGCGGCAAATTCGACTTACTCAATTCATCTCCGAGCCGCGCAGCGAATCCATGCGCCAGCACAAACACCAGCACCGACACCGCCACCAGCCCCGCCAGCCGCGAGAGCGCATTGTTCACCGCCGACGCGATCCCCGTCTGGCTCTCGTCGACCGACGACATCACCGCCGTCGTCAGCGGCGCCACCGCCAGTGTCATCCCCACACCCAGCAGCAGAATCCCCGGCAGCAAACTGCGCCAGTAGCCTCCTGCACCGGACAATGCCGCGAGCAACAGGAATCCAAAACCGGCACACGCCGCCCCGCCCGCCAGCAGCGGGCGCTCGCCCACTCTGGCCGCCATGGCGCCCACCCGCGCGGAAAAGAAGAACATCGTCGCAATCGCCGGCAGAAAGACCGCACCCGCCTCCGCCGGCGGATAGTGCCGCACCTGGATCACATAAAACGGGATCACAAATAGTCCGCCGTACAGCGCGCCATATAGCAGAAAGGTCAGCAGGTTCGGGGCCAGAAAGCGGGGAATACGAAACAGCGACAGTGGCATCATCGCATTGGCACGTCCGCCCTGCGACCACAGAAACGCCGCCAGCAGCACTCCACCGCTGACCAGCGGCGCCAGCACGCGCAGATTGCGCCACCCCAGCTCCGGCGCAAAGGCCAGCGCATAAATGATCGCCGCAAAGCCGGTCGTCGCCAGCGCTGCGCCCAACCAGTCCAGCGGTCGCGCTTTGCGCTCCGGTCCACCGCGGCTCTCCGGAATGCGCCGCGCCAAAATCAGCACCAGCAGCGCCAACGGCAAGTTCAAGACAAAGATCACCCGCCACGACCAAACCTGGAGCAGCCATCCGCCCACCACCGGACCCACTGCCGCAAACACGCTTGTCCACGCCGACCACGTGCCGATCGCCCGTCCGCGCTCTTCACCCGAAAACGATGCCGACAGGATCGACAGTCCCTGCGGTATCAGCAGCGCTGCTCCCACCCCCTGCACCGCGCGCGCCGCCACCAGTTGTCCCAGTGAAAACGATGCCGCGCATCCCGCCGAGGCCAGCGCGAACAGCGCCACGCCCCACACATAGGTGCGCCGCCGCCCGTAGTGATCGCCGATCGCTCCACCCAGCAACAGCAGCGCCGCGCCAAACAACGCATAACCCTGCACCACCCACTGAATGCCGCCCGAGGTCGCATGAAATGCGGACTGCAGTGCCGGCAGCGCCACGTTCACCACCGAGCCATCCATAAATGCCAGCGCCGAACCAAGGATGGTCGCCACCAGCACCCACTTGCCATTCGCCGGCGGGCATGGCGCCGCGCCGCCCGCCGCTAGGTGCGAACACGGCGGTGCGCTCGGCGACCTCGTGATGGCTGCAACATTCACGATCACTGGATGCTCGCCGGCTCATGATCGC
>DATBCB010000211.1:0-2260 GCA_036270675.1 Acidobacteriaceae bacterium
TGGGCGATGCATGGGAGTGGGCCGATGATCCGAATTACCCGGAGCCCTTCGCATCGATGGCCTTTCGCGTAGGGCTCGATTACATCCTGTACGGCATGACGCATTAATCTCGCCCGCGGCTGAGAGGCGATCGCAGGTGCAACAGGAAGACACGATTTTTCAACCAGGTCCCAGCGGGCATGTTTCAGTTTCTCTTCAAGTACCCGAGTCCGGTCTTCACCAAAGGACGCTTTGTCCTGCTCTCGGCTTGGCCTGCGTGGCTGCTGCCGGTATTAGTCGTTGTCGTTGCCGGGGGACTCGCAATGCTCGTTCGCTGGAGGCTACGCGACGCCGCACCAAACCTGCGAAGCTGGCGAGCGTGGGCGGTCTGGGGCACACAGTCGGCGTTCCTCGCGCTGGTTCTGCTGCTGCTGTGGCAGCCCGCGATGACGGTGGCGGCGTTGAGTTCGCAGCAGAACATCATTGCTGTGGTTGTGGATGACTCGCACAGCATGGCCATCGCGGATAGCAACGGCAAAACACGCGAGGCTGCAGCACTGGCTGCGCTCCAGGACGGCGTTCTCTCAGGGCTGCAAAAGCGTTTCCAGACCCGCATATACCGGCTTGGCAGAGGAGTCACTCGGGTGGATGGATTAACTGGCATTGCGCCCACGGAAGCTGCGACGCACATCGGCGACGGGTTGAAGCAACTCGCTACGGAGACGTCCGACCTGCCGATTGGAGCCATCCTGTTGCTGTCCGACGGCAGCCAGAATACAGCCGGCATGGGCGACTCCGGAATCGGCGTGGACGCACTGCAGGCGCTGCGGAACCGCCGCCTGCCGGTGCACACAATCGGCTTCGGCAACCCGGAGCAGGCGCACGATGTAGAACTCGAAAATGTAAGCGTAGCGGCGAGCGCAGTCGCTAATGCTCGCCTCGCCGCGACTGTCAGCTTCACACAACAGGGCTACTCGGGCCAGAAGGTGACAGTCACTGTTCGCGATGGAGACAAGACGCTTGCAGCGCGAGAGGTGACGCTGGCCGCAAACGGAACGGTTCAGACTGAGCCACTCTTTTTTTCCGCAGGTGCCGCGGGAGCGAAGAGCCTTCAGTTCGGAATCGAACCACTTGCGGGAGAAGAAAATCTTAAGAACAACACGATGGCGAGGCCCGTGCTCGTGAGCGATGCCAAACGGCGGATTCTCTACGTCGAAGGCGAACCGCGTTGGGAGTTCAAGTTCATCCGGCGCGCAGAAGACAACGATTCGACCGTGCAGCTGGTCTCGATGCTGCGCACGAGCGAAAATAAGATCTATCGTCAGGGCCTCAGCGACCCAAGCGAGTTGGCGGACGGCTTTCCGGTGAGGCCCGAGGACCTGTTCGGTTATGCCGGCATCATTATTGGCTCGGTCGATGCAGACTACTTCACACCGCTGCAGCGGGAGTTGCTGCGCGAGTATGTCGATCGGCGCGGCGGCGGTGTTCTCTTTTTGGGCGGACGTTCGTCGCTGAGTGACGGAGGCTGGGGCGCGTCGAGCATGAATGAGTTACTGCCGACGTTTCTGCCCGCAAGCCACAATAGCTTCCACCGCAACTCGATAACGGTGGAGCTGACAGCGGACGGTTTCGACTCGCCTATCACACGGCTGCTCGATGACCCTGGGAAGAACGCTGAGCGCTGGAAGAAACTGACCTACCTTGCCGACTATCAGGATGCCGGCTCTCCCAAACCCGGCGCCACTGTGCTCGCGCAGATGAATGCAGGGCGTCACAAACTGCCGCTGCTGGTCACGCAGAGCTACGGCCACGGCCGCACCGCAATCATGGCGACGGGCGGTACATGGCGCTGGCAGATGAGCGAGCCCTTAGGCGATCCGTCTCACGATCTCTTCTGGCAGCAGCTGCTGCGCTGGCTGATAGCCGATTCCCCTGGGCCAGTGACCGCATCAATGCCACAGCGAACGCTGATGGATGAAGGCCGGGTACAGATTTCGGCGCAGGTGCGTGACCGGCAGTTTCAGCCGGCGAGCGACGCGCACGTTACGGCACATATCGTGGGCCCGGAGGGGACAAATGCGTTGCTCGATCTTGCGCCATCGCAGGACACACCGGGCCAATATCAAGCGGAATGGACGGCAGAGAAGCCGGGCGCGTATTTGACGGAGGTCACGGCGGAGTCCGCCGGCAAACAGTCGCAGGAACTGGGCCGCGACGTGCTGACTTTCCAGCGCGAGGACGGCACCGCTGAGAACTTTCATACCGAACAGAACCGGCCACT
>DATBCB010000212.1:0-7976 GCA_036270675.1 Acidobacteriaceae bacterium
GCCGTCGTAGTCGTTTGCTGTGGGGAAGTGGGAATGCGCGGCGAAACCGCATGGGAACAAGCTGCGAGGCTGGTGCGGGTTTTCTAAATCCGGACGGTGCGGATGTGGGAGTGCTGGAGAACCGGCCGACAGGGCGGTGGGCGCAGTCCAAATCTCCAATGGCGTCCACAGGCATGGACGCGCAATGCGCAATGCCGCTTTCGTGGATGGGTGGAAATATGGGCAGGGACCGTGCTGGGAGCGGCGATGGTTCGGTTTAGTTTTCCACGGTGGGAGGATTGGGCACTGGCTTTGCAGTGAATCCACAGATGCGCGTGGATTGTGGAGGACCCGTCTCTGTCAGACGCGGGCGAGGACCTTGCGGCGGCGGCCGATGGCGAAGACGGCGAGACCGGTGAGGATGATGGCCAGGGTGGAGAGCAGGACTTTGGCTACGGCAAGAGTTGGGTGGGCATCGTCGGGCGCGGGAACGGTGGAGAGGACGATGGTCATGGCTGTACTCGCGAAGCCAATGACGGCGAGCGCGATGGCGACCGGGGGTCCACCGGGTAATGGCAGGCGTGTGAGAGCGCCGCGGCGTACCAGACGAATGAGAGCGGCGAAGAGCAGGAGATACGGGATGAACAGCGTGATGAGCGACATGCTGACCAGGACGTCATAGGCGCCGCGGACCGTGGTGCCGGCCTGGCCGAGAATGGCGGTGACGATGCCGGCGAGTCCGTAGATGATGAGGGCGATCCACGGGGTGCCGAAGCGGGGATGGATGTTGCCGAAGGCGGCAGGGAGATAGCGGTCGATGCCGGCAACGAAGGGAAGGCGCGAGGTGGAGGAGAGGTAGCCGGCCGCTCCGCCGACCGCGCTGAGGGCGATGAGTACGGCCATGAGCGGGATAAGCCAGGGGATGCCGAGCTGACCGGTAAGCTGTTCGATGCCCCGCATAAAGCCGTCGACGCCTGAAACTGCTTCGCTGGGCAGTGCGACGAGCATGGCAATGGTGCCCGCGATGTAAGCGACGGCGATGATGCTACCAGCGGTCAGCAGCGCGCGTGGAAGGATGCGCGGAGCGTTTTCCATCTCCTCCCCCATGAAGGAGGCGCACTCACAGCCGGAGAAGGCAAAGAAGATGGTGGACCAGAAGATGGCGTTCTGGACGGTAAGGTGCGGCGTCATGGAGGCAACGGTGAAGCGGGTTGCCGAGCCGTGATGTGAAGCGACGACGATGGCGAGCGCGATGACGACGGAGATCGGAAGCCAGCTCCCGAGGGAGCAAATGTTGTTGAGCCACTTTCCGGCCTCGATGCCGCGGACATTGAGCGCCATGATGACGAAGAGCCAGAAGACGGCGAAAGCCATGTAGTACATGGGGCTGGCAGCAAGCGCTCGACCGTGGCGGCCGAAGGCAACGAGGACGGAGCCAGCGCCGAAGTAGAGGATGGCCGGGAAGTATGGCAGGTTGGACATCCAATAGGTCCAGGCGGCGAGGAAGGCAATGCGGTCGCCGAAGGCTTCACGCGTCCACACGTAGAGGCCGCCCTCGTCGGGATAACGAGTGGCGAGGGCGATGACGCTGGCGCCGAGCGGCACGAAGAGGCCGAGGAGGGCGAAGATCCAGACGAGGAGGGTACCCGGACCGGCGGCGGCGGCCGTCGCGACCCAGCGGACGCCGAGTATCGTGACGACGTAGAAGAGGGTGAGATCGCGAAAGCGCAGTGAGCGTTTGAGCGTGGGGCTGGGCGGCGGCCCGTCTGCCGGGGATGGTATCGGCGGAGCGGCCAAATCAGCCAAGCGTGTCCGCCGTTCGCGAAGCGCGATCGGGGGAGGGGTGATGGGTTACTCGTGCTGTCGTATCGGCCAGCACCGCCATGGCCGCGTTGCGGCCGTTGATGGCAATGACGCTGCCGCCTGGGTGGGTACAGGCGCCGCACATGTAGACGCCAGGCATGGGGGTGCTGGCTGAGAGGCGATTCGACCACATGTAGGGCGGGAGGCATTCACCCTGGAAGATATGGCCGCCGGTGAGGCCGACCTTCTGCTCGATGTCGGGCGGCCCGAGCACCTGGGCATCGATCACGGCGGAATTGGGGCCGTCGATGTTGGAGCAGAAGCGGCCTATGGAACGCAGCGCGAGGGCGCGGACCTCGTCGCGTCGCGAGTCCCATGTGCCGTCTTTGAAGGTGTAGGGCACGTACTGCGCGAAGACCGACATGGTGTGCTGGCCGCGCGGCGCGACCGTGTCATCGTGCGCGCTCTGGAAGTAGAGCTCGCACCAGAGGTGTTCGGGCAGATAGCCGCGCTGTGCGGCAGCGAAGGCGGATTGCCACTCAGCGTGGGTGAGTGGCGTGTTGATCTGACCGTAGTGGTGCGGCTTGTTCTGGCCGGGGCGCGAAGTGAAGTCGGGCAGCTCGGAGAGCAGGACGTTGAGCTTGACGGTGCAGCCCTGGATGGGAACGGATTCGATGCGTTGGCGCCAGGCCTTGTCGGCGCTCTTGCCGAGCATAGCGAGAGTGCGGATGGGGTCGGCGTTGGAGATGACGATGCCCGCGGCAATGCGCTCGCCGGATTCGAGCAGGACGCCTTCACCGGGCAGAATCTCGGCGACGGGAACGCCTGCGGCGATGACCGCGCCGGCCTCCTGCGCGGCATCGGCGATGTAGAAGGAGACCATCCCCATACCGCCCGCGACGTAGCCCCACATGCCAGGCAGGCCGCCAAGGCGTCCAGACGCGTGGTGGAAGCGGATGGAGGCCGTGCCGGGGTCGAAGGGGCTGGCGTTGGTGCCGATGACGCCCTGACCGAGATAGGCGGATTGCAGCCGCGGGTCGCGGAGATAGTGCTCGACGAACTCGGCCATCGACCAGTCGTAGAGCAGATGCCTGGCTTCCTGATCGTCGCCGAGACGGTCGTCGATCTCTTCGGGTGTCGGTGCGTCGCCGATCCAGAAGTCACGCGCGCCTGTGTCGTTGACGGTGACGCTGCTTGCGGGACGCAGTGCGTCACGTAAGCGACATAACGTCGCGTTCATCGCCTTCCAACCGGCGACGTCGCCTGGTGCGAAGCGGAGGACTTCAGCCTCGCATTTGTCGTCATCGTCCCAGAGCTGGATGCTGGTACCGTCGAGAAAGGGGACGAAGAGTCCGTTGACAGCGGGCGTCCAGTGGAAGCCGCGCGCGGGCAGCGAGAGCTCTTCAACGACCAGCGGGTGCAGCAGGCCGGCCAGATAGGCGCAGGGCGACATCCTGACGCCGGGAAAGGGTTCTTCGATGGTGCAGGCGCCACCGATGCGCTGCCGCGCTTCCAGGATCAGGACGCGCTTGCCGGCCCGCGCGAGGTAGGCCGCGCAGGCAAGGCCGTTGTGGCCGGCGCCTACGATGATGGCGTCCCACTGCTTTGCGGCTAACTCCCGGATGGGCGCGGGAAGGCCGAGTTCGCCTAGTTTTTGTGCAGTGGGTGAAGTGGGCTGTGGCACGCTGTCGATTCCTTTGGCGTGGCTATGGTAACTCGGGGAGGCCACGATTACTTCTGAGGGACTGCAGGCCGCTTCAGCAAACCCTCCAAGACATTGGCGATCTTATCTCGCTCATGTAGCCCGGCCGCGTAGTGCTTGTTGATGGCTTCTTGGTAGAGACGAACTGACCTAGCCGTGACTGGCGGAAAACTGCACTCCAGATACCCCTCCAGATAACCGCGATCAGCATTTGTTACGTCCGAAGGCCAATCTCCCGAGAAGCCACCCCACCAGGCTCCATCTAGGAAGCCGTGAGGACCAGCAAAAACTTCTGAATTCTTTGGGGTCTCTTGAGATTTCATTGTTTTCCAACCTAGATGAATAGCCGCAAGTACAGCGTTGGGCCTATCCACCTTCTGAGAGTCCACGGTTTTAGAGACGAAGGTTTGCTCGTCAACGATGGACACCATAGGAGCCCCGGCGGGTTGGACGCGGTAGCCGTAGATAAATCCTTGCTGCTCATCGCTGCTTGCGTGATGCCACCACTGCGCATCGAAGTGCAACACATCGGATCGTTGAGCAGTGGAGTACGAGTGGCCAAATGGGCGGATGAAGGCGGCTGTCAAGAACAGTGAGAAGATGGCTGGCTGTCGTAGTGACAACATTTCACCGCCGCTCCCAATGCTCCTCATGCCTATCATCGTGGTAGAGGATGCCGGTGACTCGACCGCTGGAGTCTTTCTGGAAGATCAGCCTTGTCGGGCTGCCACTGGGATAGAAGAACGTCGTCGGGTTTTCCGGCAATAGCTCGTTCAGATCGTTTGTCCGGTTGCGGGAGAAGAGCTTGTCGCCTTCGACCAGGATGGTGACCTGGCGGACGTCTCCGTCGTAGTAGTCGCCAACATAGTCGTCGTAGACGTCGGGGTCGACCTTGGCCGGCACGGGGTGCAGTGGGATTGTGAGCAACTGCGCTTCGGCGTGCGCGCTGGGAATCTCCGAGAGGCGATGGGTGAGCAGCCACTGCGGCAGCGAACGCTCGGAGTAGGCCTTGTCCCAGGAGTTATGGTGCCAGCCCTCATAGAGCCAGAGACGCACGTCGCCGCCGGCCGCGGAGAGCGCCTGGTACATGATCTGCGATTCCTTGGTGGGCACCACGGGATCGAGGGTCCCGTGGAACATCCAGACCGGCGTTTTGCCGACGGCGTGCACGTAGGCCTCAGGCAGGATGCTCGATTGCTTCCAGCGCTGCGGCTCATAGGACCAGAAGATGCCGCCGGAGACGGGCACGATGGCGGCGAAGCGACCCGGATAGTCCTTGGCGATCTCCCAGGCGCCGTAGCCGCCGAGCGACAGGCCGGTGAGATAGACGCGGTCTGGGTCGCCGTGGAACTCCTTCATCTCGGCGTCGAGTGTGGCGAGCGCCATCTGCATCATGTCCGGGTCGGTCCAGTGATGATGACTGTAGGGGAGCTGCGGCATGACCACGACGAAGGGCCAGCGTTCCGGGTGGGCGCGGATGGCGTTGGGCAGGCCGACCTGGGTCTCGTCCATACCGTCGGAGCCGCGCTCGCCCGAGCCGTGGAGGAAGAGGATGATGGGCCAGGAGCGGCGCGCGTCGTATTCGATGGGCAGATAGACGACGTAGCGATAGCTGATGCCGTTGAGCAGGATGACCCGATTCAGAAAGCCGGTGTCCTGGGGATGGACGGCGGGGCGTTGCGGCTCGTGTTTGGGGTCGACAGCAGCGGGGCGCTCGGCCGCGCCGCCGCTGGGCCGGTTGAGCGCTTGCGCAGCAGGCGTAGGTATGGCCCGCGCGGCGAGCGGGGTGGTGGCGAAGAGCGAAGCGAGCAGGACGCTTGCTAGATGGCAGCAACGGCGCATTTGGGGAAGGATACCGTACGTACAGCGAGAGCCGGTGCCTGTCAGGGCACTCATTATCAGGGCACTCATTCAGATGCCTGCACGGCCTGGAGAGGCTACATGCCGCCGCTCGGGAGCGGCGTTCTAGTTGTTGAGCGTCTCCATCAGCTTGTTGAGGGTGCGGTTCAGGTCTTTGTCGGTGCGCTTTTCTTCGTCGATTTTGCCGATGGAGTGCATGACCGTGGTGTGGTGCTTGCCGCCGAACTGGCGGCCGATCTCCGGCAGCGACGCTTCGGTCATCTGCTTGGCGAGGTACATGGCGATCTGGCGCGGGACAACGACGGAGCGCGAGTTGTTCTTCTGCTTAAGCTCGGAGACCTTCATACCGAAGTGCTCTGAGACGGTGCGCTGGATGGCTTCGATGGTGATCTTGCGGACCTGGGTATCGATGAACTGTTTGAGCGCCTGCTGCGCGGTGGAGAGCGTGATCTCGACCCCGTTGAGCGAGCTCCACGCCAGCAGTCGGGTGAACGCGCCTTCGAGCTCGCGGATGTTGGTGCGGATGTTGGTCGCCATGTAGAGTGCGACGTCCATGGGCAGCGCGCACTGCTCGCTCTCCGCCTTCTGCTGCAGGATGGCTACCTTGGTTTCGAGATCGGGCGGCTGGATATCCGCGATGAGACCCCACTCGAAGCGCGAGCGCAGACGCTCTTCGAGGCCGGCGAGATCTTTCGGAGGACGGTCCGAGGCGATGACGATCTGCTTGTCGCTCTCGTGCAGCGCGTTGAAGGTATGGAAGAACTCGTCCTGCGTGCGCTCCTTGGAGGCGAGGAACTGGATGTCGTCGATGAGCAGGACATCGACGCCGCGGTATTTGTCCCGGAAGCTGGACATCTTCTCGTTGCGCACGTAGGAGATCATCTCGTTGGTGAACTTCTCACTGGAGACGTAGCAGATGGCGGACTGCGGCTGGCGGCGCTTCACCTCGTGGCCGATGGCGTGCATGAGATGGGTCTTGCCGAGACCCACGCCGCCGTAGAGAAAGAGCGGGTTGTAGGCCTTCGATGGTCGCTCTGCGACTGCCTCGGCTGCGGCGCGCGCGAACTGGTTGCCCGCCCCGGAGACAAAGCCGTCGAAGTTATAGCGCGGATTGAGCTGCGATGCGGTGTTCCAGTCAAAGCGCGTCTGCTGGCCGTTGGTGAGGGGGACCGCAGGCCGCTGACCAGGCTGGCGTGGCGCGCCGGAGGTGTGCGCAGAGGAGGGCGGAAAGCCGCCGTCTTCGCGGGGCTCCCGCGGACGCTGCGGCACGGAGGGATCGTTCTCGAGAGTAACGAACTGGACCTCGTCGAGCTCAAGCTCGAGTTTGTCGATGGCTTCCTGGATGAGATCGCCGTAGCGATCGCCGACATGCTGAAAATCTGCGGAGGGAATGCGGACGAAGAGGATGCGTCCGTTGAGATGACTTATACGGGTCGGCTTGAGGAAGGTGTTGAAGGATTGCCGATTTACCTTTTTTTCCAGTGCCCCGAGGATGCGTGTCCATGGATCGATGACGGTCGTGCTGGTTGGGACAAAAGACATACGTTCCTTCAATTGGCGCTGTGCGCCCATGTGGATGATGGTAGACCGAGAAAAGAAGCAACAGCGCGCCTCCTGACGGAGGCGCGGTCGATGCGGGCTCGTGGCCTGCGGTTCAGCTTCTTTGGCTCCTCTACCGGAATCGCGCCGGGCGACGGGGAATCTGTACGCAGGCGCTTGTTCGATCCAGGGTTGGGGCGTGACGCCAGAAAATTCAGTTGTGAACGGAGCCGATACTAGCACAGACGGACGCATCGGGTGGACGGCATTGTCAGCAAAAATGCTGCGTTGCACCACTGCTTGTGAAGACGCATGAAATCGGTTCAAAGACTCTCAAGCTTTGTGGTGAGTTGACGACAGAGATGCGATGCACGCGAAGAAGTGTTGCAAGCGAAGCTGAAGATTCGCAGCGGCGAACATTTTTTGCGAAAGCAGGATCGGTACGCACGCAAGGGAAGACTTTGCCTGATTTGCACAGGATCAGCTATACTCAGGACTTGCCCGTAAGGCAGTGATTCTCTTATCAGGACAGTTCGATGCCCAAGCGTACCTTTCAACCTAATCGCCGCCACCGCTCCAAGACGCATGGCTTTCGCACGCGTATGAAGACCAAGGCTGGTGCGGCTGTGCTGTCGCGCCGTCGCGCCAAGGGACGGCACCGTGTCTCCGTGTCGCCGGGCTACCGCGACTAATTCGAGACGAGTTGCGTCCTCCGCCTCCGGGCCGGCAGGACGCGACCGACGCCAAACCCCTATCGCAGTGCCTCCTTCCGCTGCTCGTCCGCTGTCGACAAAAGCCCCACCTGCGAAATCAGCGATCGCTCGAGTGGCAACTCTGGCGAAGCGCCCGAACGCGCGCGACTGGCGACTTCACAAACATGCCGACTACCAGCGCGTGTACCAGGCGAGCCGCAAGCAGTTCTCGACCTTGATGACCTATTTTGTTGCGTTGCAACCGGCAGAGTCCGCCGGGGCGGGGCCGCGCATCGGCATCACCGCGGGCAAGGTTCTCGGCAAGGCAGTGGAACGCAATCGCATCAAGCGCCGTATGCGTGCGGCGATTGCGGGCAATCTGAATGTACTGCGCGGCGACT
>DATBCB010000213.1:0-4440 GCA_036270675.1 Acidobacteriaceae bacterium
CATCAACCCCGCCTATTACATGCCGAATTGGGGCATGACGAACAGCAAACCTCTGCTGCGTATCGGGATGAACCTGATCTTCATGGCGCAGTCCTGGAACCTGACGCTCGATCCATTTTCCAACTCCCCCTTCTGGACGCTGTCCTACGAGGTCTTCTATTACATCTTCTACGCGATGGGATTTTATCTGGCGGGGCTGCGTCGTGCTTTCTGGCTGGTGATTACTGCCCTCATGGCGGGGCAGCACATCCTCTTGCTGCTGCCATTGTGGCTGATCGGGTGCCTGGCTCACGACGTGTACCAGCGTGCTCGCGATCCAAAGATCCCGCTGCGTAAGCTGAACCTGATCTTCCTCGCCGCAGGGGCCGGATGTGCGGCGTTGTTTCCGGTGGCGGTCTGGCCCTTGCTCTATCTCAAGGGCTTTGTGACGCGGTTCTTCTGGGCACATCAGCACGCGCCAATCAATCTGCACTGGGCATACATCTACTACGAGGAAGGGCTGCCCGTCGTCTTTGCGCTGCTCTGGGCGATGCTGCTCTTCGAACGGTTGCAGGTGGCGGAGAAGGCGACGTGGGTGAAATGGGTAAAGGTGTTTTCTGAGGCGACCTTTCCCTTGTATCTCTTGCACTTTCCGCTGTACGTGCTGATCGTGGCCATCTTCCCGAATCAGCGGGCGAATGCCGTATTCAAGCTCGGCATGCTGATTCTGTGCGTCGGGATTTCCGCGTTGCTTGCCAGGCCAACTGTGCAGTTCAAGAACTACCTGCGCGACATGCTGCGCAGAAATGTCTTTTCATCCCCTTTGGTGCCGGCAGCTCCGCGTCTGGAAGCGGCGAAGTAGCTTGCATTTGTCTCAGCATTTCCGGTCCCATACAATCAGCGTGGCCCAGGGAACCTTGATAGCGTCGATGACACCCGAGAGGAGCAGCGGTCAGCCGGAAGGGAAGGTGGAGCCGAAGCATACATCTGCCCAGGAACCTCAGTCCGATGCATGGTTGAAGACGGAACTTGCCCGGAATGTGCGGCGGCCCTATCCTATGGATTTTCATCCGGACGATCTTCGTCGACCTGAGTGAGATTCACGGCGACCGCAACTTTGCCGACGATCCGGCGATGCAATGCGCAAAGGGGGAACTGGGCGATCTCACAGACCAGAGGGATCGCCGGCGCGGCAAAATAATAGCTAGCTGAGTTCCTACCAACCCCATTGAGCACTAAAGATCGAGGATCGCAGTTCCATGCTCAGGCGTGCACATCATTTCTTAACCGACAAGTATATCTATCTAGCCATTGCTGTGATAGCCACTCTCTGTGGATCTTAGTTCAGGAGCACCCTTCTAAGGCGACGTATGTCCACTACCCCGAGGCAGGCTCCTCCTCTTTACAGTCCCGCACCCGCGCCGCGCGGACGCAACCTGACGGCGGTTTCGCTGCTCGCGCTGGCAGTGGTCTGCGCCGTTGCGCTGGCGCTGCAGATCTATCATTTCTGGCCGTTCATGACGGACGACGCGTATATCTCTCTGCGTTACAGCCAGCGATTGATCGAAGGGCATGGACTGATATGGAACGACCTGCCTCCTGCGGTGGAGGGCTACACCAACCTGCTGTGGGTGCTTCTGTGCGCGGGACTTGGCGCGCTGGGCATGAAGCTGGAGACAGCGGCGCACCTGTTGGGCATCGTCACTACGGTGGCAGGCATCGTGGCGGTTGCGGCACAGGTGTATCGCGACTATCCGGCGAAGGTCCGGTTTCTTTCTTCGCTTATCGCGTGCCTTGCTCTCGCGTTGAGCGCGCCGGTTGCGGTGTGGTCGCTAGGCGGACTGGAGCAGCCCCTGCTGGCGGCACTTCTGGCATGGGCCGCGTATTTCGGGGTTCGATGGGTCTCGGGACCGAAAGGAAATCCGCGCGACGCAGACGTGATGGGCCTGCTGCTTGGACTGGCGGTCTTGTCTCGCGCGGACGCGGCGCTTTTCACTGCGCTGTTCTATGCGGGCGCCGTGCTGGCGGACGGCGTGCGGACCCGGACGTTGATTGCACGAGCGCGCCTGCTGCCAATCCCTATTCTTTTTTTCCTAGGGCAGGAACTCTTTCGCTACGCGTACTACGGCGCATGGGTTCCGAATACTGCGTATGTAAAGGTGGCCTTTACGCTGCACCGGCTGTACACCGGGCTTCGGTATGAGGTGTACGGAGTTCGCTCGGAGTTTGTGTTTTTGGCGCTCGCGCTGGTGGGTTGCGCTGCGTTGTGGATTGCCGGCAAGAAGCGGCAGGTGATCCTGCTGGCGACGGTTTCGATCGGCTGGCTGTTCTATATCTTCGTCATCGGCGGCGACATCTTTCCGTCGTATCGGCACTTCGTTCCTGCGATGGCGCTGATGGGCTTCCTGGTGGCGGGTTGCGGATTGCTGACGCTGGGCCGCGCGCCGTTTCGCTTCTCGCGGCTGCGTGTCGCGATCTTCCTATTGCTGACTCTGCTGGTGCTGACCTCTGATTTCTTTTCGCCGATGGAGACCTGGGAACGGGAGGGCAAGGAGATCGGTATCTTCCTGCGCACGGCGTTCGGCGCGAAGCATCCGCTGCTGGTCTCCGACGCGGCGGGCGTGGTGCCGTATTTTGCCCACATGGAAGTCATCGATCCGCTGGGGCTGAATGACTACCACATTGCGCGACATCCCATTGCGGACCGCGGGCTGGGCTGGGTTGGGCACGAACTCGGGGACGGAAAATATGTGCTGGATTACAAGCCGGACATACTCCTGCTGTCAAACTTCCAGAGCGCGGCCGGGTTCCCCGCCGATGAGCAGTTGCTGGCCGATCCTCGATTCGCGTCGCATTACCAACTCATCCATATCGACGCAGGACCTCCCAATCCGATCCGAGCCGGTCTTTACATTCGCAGGATCGATGGCAAGTTGGGCATTGCACGCTCGGACGATCAGGAAACGGTGCCGGCGTATCTGGCAACGGCCAATGAGGCGAACTCGGTGCGGCTGGTGGACGGACAGGCGCAGCTCCTGATTGCGCCACAGGGTTCCGCGCAGTTCTCTGCCATTCCGCTCGGGAGTGGAGGCTGGAAGTCCACACTAGATGGCGCGGGAGCGGCGCAATTCACCGTGCATGCTGCGCCGGCAAGTTCTGCATGTGCTTCATGCGTGCAGGCCGATGCAAATGGTTTGGCCGAGCTCACTGTCGAGAATACCAGCGATCAGCCGGCGACCCTGGCAAGCATCCAGCTCACACATCCATAGCTACCGCTCGATAGACAAGGAACTCTGGTCGAGAGAATCACGGCGCGTTATGCGGAGCCGGGTGGCGAAAGCGGGTTCGTCCGCGCTTCCGAGCGGGTTGAAGGGGTGCTGGGCACGGGTTGGCCGGAGCCATCACCGCCGTCAGGCGCCGCCCAGGTGTCTTCGTCGCCGGATGCAGCGGTCTGTGTGAGGTAGTGCATGATTACGGAGATGCGGACCTTAGCCCATTTCAACGTCTACAACTGGGGCCTGCCTCTGACGGACGATGCTGGGAATCCGCTTTATAAGCGATAAGCTCGTATGTCCCGCCGGTCACGCGGCCACTGCGCTTCCGCCGATTCGGCTCGTCCTGGAGGCCTTCGACTGGTGCGACATTGATCTTCCTCTAGAGATCGATCAAGAGTGGTGGGATCGCCAGAATCGTGGCCTATGACCTCAGTAACCGTTCCCTCTGCCGATCTTCACTTTCCAGACCGGTTCCACGCCAGTCCCTCGGCTGCCACACGCGGCGGCTTTACCTTTTGCGCCAGACGCGCACGCACCCCACCGCCTACGAGTTCCCGTCGGGAAGCCGCCATCAGGAACAGGATGCAAATGGAAAACGGGCTGCCAAAGCTGAACAGGTAACGCGTCGAGATGTTATTCAGGAAATACACGATCATCAGACACCACAGCATTGCGTAGTAGCGCGTCCAGGCGTTGTTCTCCCGCAGGTTCGAGACCTTCCACAGCAGAAAGAAGACGCGCATCATACTGCCCAGGACCAGCCCTCCGCCAATCAGGCCGCTCTCGAACAGAAGCTGCACATAGCCATCGTCGATGGTGCCCACCAAGCGATCGCCTGCGCGATAGCCGAAGCCGAAAAGCCACCGGTTGTGCGTGCCCAGGACGCGGAAGGCGATCTGCCAGATGCCGGTGCGTCCCGAGAAACCGGATTTCACGCCCCGCTGGCTCGAATTCAGCGACAGGAAGTCGACCAGAAAACTTCCTACCTGGCCAATGCGGTTGTGCTGCAGCAGAAACGCCACCGCAAAAGGAACCACAATCAGCAAAAGGACGACATGGAGATGCCGTATGCGGAATCTTTCGAGCCATCCGCCACTCAGGCCACGGGCCAGCAAGGCCGCTCCGGCCACAAGCACGGCAGAGAGTGTGCCGCGCGAGCCGGTAATGAAGATCAGACCAAATGCCG
>DATBCB010000214.1:0-3971 GCA_036270675.1 Acidobacteriaceae bacterium
CGTAGACGTTGTCATCCTGTTCCCAGAAGCGGCGCGACTGCCATGCAATCTTGTAGGCCGAATCGTAACTGACGTGCTGGATGACGGCTGCGACGTCGGGAGAGAAGTCGGCATCGACATTCTTGAGCGTGGTGAGCGGCATGGCACAGATACAGTAATCGGCATCGAGGGATTCGATGTGGCCGCTGGCGCGGTCCTTATAGGAAACGCGGACGCCGCTCGCAGACTGGCGAATGCGCATGACCTGCGCATTGTGGCGAATGGTCGAGCCGAGCTTCTTCTCGAAGGCGCGAGGAATCTGGTCCATGCCGCCGACGGGCTGGAACATGGTGGCCTGCCAATCAATGATGTCTTCGGTGAGGAGGCCTTTCCAGAGATCGGCGTCGAGCAGGGCGTGCATGGGCAGCGGATCGCGCGGCACGCCGGCCTGCGGCCCGGCACCGGGCACCACTTTGTAGCCGGAACGCTCCGTGCCAATGAACGAGCCGTCGGGTTTGAGATCGCCATATTCGGCGAGGAACTTGAGCATGCGCTCCTTATCCTCGGCACTGAGCTCCTGATCGAGCGCGCCCTGGCGGATGCATTTGGCAAGCAGCTCGGAGACGTGGCCGCGCGTGTCGTTGACCATCTGGCGTTGCTCGACCGGCTTACCGTCGTTGAATTTGTCGCACTGCAGGAGCGAGGAACGTGAGGTGTTGATCTCGACTTCGAGCGGCACGCCCAGCTGGTGGCAGTAGTTCAGCATGTGGGTGTGGGTGGAGGGGAGCCGCGCAGGACCAGCGTTGAAGTAGAGACCTTCGTCGAAGGCGCAGGTCTGCTCGGTGCCGTCGGTAAAGCTGACGCGCGAGCCACGGCGGATGGTCCAGTTGCGGCCACCGACTCGATCGCGGGCTTCGAGGACAGTGCAGGTGTAGCCGAGCTTCGTCATCTCATATGCAGAGACGAGGCCGGCGATGCCGCCGCCGAGGATGACGACGCGGGTACCTTGCCCAGAGACTCCGCGGATTTTTTGCGCCTCTGCTGCAGCGATGGGCAGCAGACCGAGAGCCTGCATCATGGTAAAGGCGGCGCTGTAGCCACCCACTTGTCCAACACGGAAGAGAAACTGACGCCGGGTAAGTGCCATTGCAATTCCTTTGCTGGAGCCCAGATCGAGCCCAAACAGAAAGCGTTGTCAGCGAAAAAGAATGCGACACGACCGCCAGGAGCGCAGCCGTGTCGCAGGAGACAACACGGGTACGCCCCTAGAAGATGATCTTCAACGCGAGCTGCGTGTTGAAAGGTTCTCCGGGGCCGATTCCGGGCGCGTAATTGCCTGCGCCGATGGTGGAACCAGTCTGGCCGAAGCTGCTGGAACCGGTGTAGCTGTTGCCTAGCTGCTGCGGTCCGGGACTGGCAAGGTTGAGGCGGTTGGTGACATTGAACATCTCTACGCGGAACTGGGTGTTGACCCGCTCCGTGATGGGAGTGTTCTTGAACAGGGAGAGATCGGCATCGGCAAATCCCGGGCCGAAGAAGCTGTTGCGGCGGAAGTTGCCATAGGTGCCGGCAGCCGGATCGGCGAAGGCGGCGGGGTTGAACCATTGCACGAAGCGTGAGCCATCGATGTTTTGCACCTTGTGGCTGACGCCCGCGAAAGGATTCCCGATCTGATCGGGCCGCTGTGTGAACTCGTTCGTGCCCGTCGTGTCGGTCCCGGTGAAGAGGTTGATGGGTTGGCCGCCCTTGAGCGTGACCACCGTATTCACCTGCCAGCCGTGGGTCAGGAGAGACGGCCCACGGAAGCCGGGGACGTTGTAGTTTGCGAAGCCGACGAAGGTGTGGCGGGTGTCGAAGTCGCTGGCGCCGTAATCACCTTTGAAGTTGGTGCTGTCCTGCGGAAGTTGTCCGCGATAGGACGTGACCTCATCCAGGTTGTGGCTCCAGGTGTAGCTGAACTGCGTGGTCAGCCCGTGCATGTTACGGGTGCTGAAGACCGCCTGCAGCGAGTTGTAGTTGGAGGTGCCGATGCTCTCGATTTGGTTGATGTCGCCGTACTCGGGATAGGAAAGTGAATACGGGCGGGCATAGCCGATGAGTGCAGCCTGGGCCGGGAGATATGGCTGATTGATATTGAGCAGGCTGAGCAGGCGACGGCCTTCGCTGCCGACATAGCCCACCTGGAAGAGCATCTTCGAGCCGAGCGACTGCTCGAGTTGGAGGTTGTAGTTGAAGTTGTACGGTGTGCGGAAGTTTCGGTTCACCGAGAAGACGCCGCACTGGTTGGCTGCGCTGCAGGAGAGGCCACCCTGGATGATTGGCTCTCCGGGCGTGATGGTGGCGCCGTAGGCGGAGACGGTGTAGACCGGATCCGGGCCGCCTGGATTGCCTTCGAGACCATTGGGAGCGCTGTTTCCCGGCCGGTTGTCGAGAAACGGATTGGCGTTCGGCGTATCGAAGAACATGCCGAAACCGCCACGCAATACGGTGCCGTGCATCTGCGGAGGCGCAATGCTAAACCCGACCCGCGGGCTGAAGTTCATCCAGTCGCTGGGATAGACCTCACTGATCTGATTGCCCTGAAAGCCCAGTCCGTTGCTGGCGGTCAGTTCCGGACGGAAGACGGAGAGATTCTGGTAGTCGGAGTGCATAGGCTGCACGTAGTCGTAGCGTATGCCGTAGTTGACATTGAGATAAGGCAATAGCTGCCAGCTGTCCTGGGCAAACAGATCGAAGGTATTGATGAAGACCTGGCGTTCTGCATTGCCGCGCGCAATCGAACCGGAGGCGAGATAGCCGCCGAGGAAATCGGCAAGAGCTTCCGTATTGCCACTGCAGTCATTGCCTGTTGTGCACCACGGACCCTGGCTACCGGTGAAGCTGAAGGTACCTGTGGAGTGACGCTGATAGAACTCGTCAATCTGCGCCTGACGATATTCGCCACCGAAGCGAAGCTGATGCTTCCCCATGCTCCAGGAGAGCGCTTCATCGAGATGGCCGGTGATGTCGTTGCGCCCTTCCGGCGGCGTCAAACCAATGGGCTCGAAGCCGGCGATTTTGATATTAGGTGCCTGCGTATAGGGCGAGTTGGTGACAAAGCCGAGCGAGTCGACATTGAAGCCGGTCTGCTGGTCGGAGAAGACCTGGTTGAAATAGTTCACGCCAATGTTGATCTGGTTGGCGATGCGCGGTGAGATCGTCCAGTTATGGACGAGCGAGTAGTTATAGACGTGGAGTGGCGCGACCTCGAAGTACCAGGGGATGACGCAGGTTCCGCAGATGGGCGCGATCTGATTGCCCTGGCCGAGGAAGGCGCGTGCCGAGATCGACTGGCGCTCGTTGAAGTTGTGGTCGATCTTGATGACGCCGTTGTAGCTATAGCCGGTCTCCGGCGCCGAACCGCTGTAGTTATTGCTCTGTGCAGGCCCGGTGAGCGCGCTAGCCGGCCACAGTGTGCTCAACAGTGCGTTGGTGGCCGAATTGATGCCGACTCCGTACTTCTGCAGCAATGCCAGCGCTTGCGCCTGGTATGCCGCGGATGGCTCTGTACCCTGATTTCCGGTAGCGATCCTGAACTTCTGTTTCTCGAAGTTCGCGAACCAAAAGGTGTGATCCTTCCAGAATGGGCCGCCGGCGCTGGCACCCCACTGTTCATTGCGCAGTGGCGGGTTGCCTGTCTGGAAAGGCGAGACGATGGCGAGGGCTTCATTCCGGTTGAAGTAATAGGCGGTGCCATGGATCGAATTCGTGCCCGACTTTGTTACTAGGTTGACAGTGCCGCCCGGATTGCGGCCGGTC
Source organism: Acidobacteriaceae bacterium (assembly GCA_036270675.1). Lineage (GTDB taxonomy): Bacteria > Acidobacteriota > Terriglobia > Terriglobales > Acidobacteriaceae > KBS-83. The sequence goes on from DATBCB010000214.1 coordinate 3,778, forward strand.
TCCGGGGAGGACTGCGTCTGCAGCGAGAACTCTTCCACCGAGTCGATAGGCAAGGTGACGCCGGCAATGTTCTCCACGCCTCCCTGATTGACGGCGGGTATGTTGTGCCAGAGGTCGTTGTTGTCCGAGCCGTCGATCTGCCAATTGACCTGGTTGGCGCGCGTGCCGTTCACCGAGCCGTAGCCGCCTGCAGT
>DATBCB010000215.1:0-3038 GCA_036270675.1 Acidobacteriaceae bacterium
GCGATCTGCGAGGTGAGACGGAAGCTCTTGCGGATGTTGGCGTCGTGCGAGTTGTCGCGTTCATCCGTGTCGTAGCAGCTCAACGCGGAGACGGCGGTCCGCAGCACCTCCATCGGTGTCACGCCTTTGGGAAAGGTGCGCAGCATCTCGACGATCTTCGGATCGAGCACACGCGCTTTGGCCAGCTCCTTGTGGAAGATGTCGAGCTCGGCCGCTTTGGGCAGGCGGCCATTCCACAGCAGATAAGTGGTCTCTTCGAAGTTGGAGAGCTCGGCGAGCTTGTGGATGTCGATGCCGCGATAGGCAAGCACTCCCGCCTCGCCATCTATCCAGCAGATGCTGGAGGTGGTGGCTACAATGCCCTCCAGGCCTTTCCCAGCAACAGCAGTCGCCATCCGTCAGTCTCCTTCGCCGTCGATGCGGCATTTCGTATTCGAAAGATGCTCAGCGCCGGACGTGGCAGGTTGCGGCCCGGAGTGCGGAACTAACCGTTATAGCGCAGCCGCAAAGTGCTTGTCACATGATGCAGCAATAGACGCGCGATGCGGCGCGAATGGCGCGAGATCGACCGCGGGCGTTGTGCCGCAGACGAGGTCGGCGATGACGTCGGCTGTTCCCGGAGCGAGCAGGATGCCGTTGCGAAAGTGGCCGGTCGCCAGAAACTGTGCCGCGCTGCTATCCGGCTGGCGGCCGATCATGGGCAGGCCATCGCCGGAACGTGGACGCAGGCCGGCCCAGCTTTCGACGTAAGGCGCGTCCATGGCGGGCGGCCACAGTACCGCGGCGCGCCTGCGCAGGATCGCTAACGCATCCGGCTCTACCTGCTTCGAGTAGCCGGCATCTTCGACCGTTGCGCCGATGACGATGCGCGACTGTACATCTGAAATGCGTCCGCGTGGGATCAGGTAGACGTCTGGGGAGCGGAGTACGCGCGTAAGTCGCGGCCCGTTCGGCTGGCCGATGACGAGCATCTGGCCCTTGGATGGTGCGATTCCGGAGGATGAGTCCAGTGCGCCAGCCCACGCGCCGCAGCAGTTGATGAAGGCGTCGGAATGCACGACGCCGCGCTCCGTGGTCAGGACAACCCCTTCGCTGCCGGTCGGTTCGCTGCTGACCGGTTCGCTGCTGACCGGTTCGCTGCCGACTTGGACCGACAGAACACGCTCATGCTCGCGCAGGACGACTCCTGCGGCTCTCGCCGCAATCGGGAGGGCCACACACAGGTCGCGCGGATCAAGACTCGCCTCTTCGAGCAACAGGTAGCCGGCGGCCGTTCCGGTGAGGCCGGGTAGCAGGCGTTGTGCCTCCTCGCGCGCTAGCAAAACGCCGGATTTGCCTCGCGGGGTTGTCTCCAGGACTTGAACCGTCTGATGTGTGCGCAGCGGCACGGATTTTCCGGATAGGGCTTCAATTTCCTGTAGAAAGCCCTCGTAAAGGTCGCGGCTGTAGCGGGAGAGGGGCAGCATCGGGGCAGGGTTCTCGGGATCCTCGACGGCAAGCATGCCGCCGGCGGCCCACGAGGCTTCCTTCATGACCGCGCCGGCTTCCAACACAGTGACCTGCAGGCCTCGGCGTCGCAAAGCGAGCGAGCAGGCAAGGCCGATCACTCCTCCCCCTGCAATGGCAACATGTCCCTGCATGATTCGATTGTAGCGGGGTCAATGAGGTAATCTTTCGGTAATCAATCGCATGAAATCGCGCTTACAAGGCCATTTGGACTTCAACGCGATTTGCTTGTCCCTGGTGCCATCCAAGGTGTTGGGGCATCTTGGGTGGAGGGGCGCGATTCTAACTGGATAACCCATCCAGTCAATTCAAGTATCAGGAGGGCATGTCCGCATGCGACAACTGGGCGCACGTCTACCGGTAGCACCACCGGCCGAGACGGACATTGTCGAGACGCCACAGAGTGTGCCTCCGGCCAGGCCAGCGGATCGTCCGGCGGCCCCTGTGCCTTTGGAAACGGAAGTGCCACAAACGGAGCGTTATCCGGTAGAACGGCATCGGATCGAGCCGCAAAGAATGGAATCCGGTCCTGCTGCTACGCCACCGCCACCGCCGGCGCAGCCCCGGCAGACCGAGCCGGCGAACGTAGGCTTGGAGAAAAACGGGGCCGAGGTCAATCGTGGCGCGCAGGCGGAGAATGACCCATGGGTCAAAGACACGCTCGCGAAGTTAGACGCAGTGAACCCTGTCCGGCAGACGGCCAACCCCGCCGAACAGGCAGCCAACGGTGCTGGATACGCAGTTAATCCTGCCGAGCAGGCAAACAATGCTGCCGCATCGGCAGCCTACCCTGCCGGGCACGTGGATGATGCTGCTGCATCGGTAGACAGCCCCGCCGCACGTTGGGCTGAGTTCCATGACTTTCGCCAGCTGGAGCCTGGGCGTGGCAGCCGGCTTAACCTCCAGCCGATGCTCCAGCCGCAGGAGGACCAGCTGTGGGTCCGGCCGCGAGTGCAGCGGGAACGCGAGCACCATTTCCCTTTCCTGACGCTGGCGGTGCCGGGGTTTGCGGCGACCCTTGCGGTGGGAGCTTTGCTGTGGAGCGGTTCGCTGCGCGATCGGGTGCACCAGCAGGATGCCGCGATGAACGCGCTTCAGGAGCAGAATCAGAAGCTGGCGGATACGTTGGCACAGATGAACGTGGATCAGAAGGCGACGAGCGCATTGAATGGCAGCTCCGATTCCACGAATACCCCAGCCGGAGATGCGGCTCAGAAGGACGCGGCGCAGAAGGATGAGAATGGCGTACCTTCCCTGCAGCAGCAGAGCGTGCCGCCGGCCACGCAACAGGCCACGGCGTCCACTGCAATGGAACAGCCGGAACCAGCCAGCCCGCAGTCCGCAAACCTGGCCGGTGCGTCGGTTCAAAGACAGAGCGCGCGCGAGCCGGGCAATCGGCAGGGTGTTTCGACTCCGCCGCCGGTGGGCCAGTCATCGCGACAGCAGAACGGACGCTATCGAGCCCCAGTTCAGACGGGATATAAGCCGGAGCTGGTTCCGCCATATCCAACCACCTTCCAGCCGCAGAACGT
>DATBCB010000216.1:0-2906 GCA_036270675.1 Acidobacteriaceae bacterium
CATTAGTGGCGAGATCGAGCCTCCCTGATGCGCGCGCTGCCTAATCAAATGTCCGAAGCGCGTCACGAGCACGAATGGGTGGTGGGTTGCCTAACGGCAGCCTCACCCTTAACTGCGGAATGTGCAGGTGGAGGAATCGCAGCGCGGCTTCGTGGCAACAGTGGAAACTCACCGTAGGGCGGCAATTCCGAGGCGCTCGGCAACGCGGCGCGCGGTCTGCTCCCGTTGCTCCGTCACCGCCCGATAGGAAAGTTGCACTCGCTCCAGCACGGCGGGCGGCGCCGACTCAGGTGTGCCGCTGCTGAACGGCGGTTCGGGCGCGTAAGCAACAGCAAGCTGGATGGCCTGCGCCACCTCAGCGCCACACAGATCGGCCGCGACGCGCAATGCGCCGTCGATGCCCGCCGTAACCCCTGCAGCACTCACGATGTTCCCGTCGGTTACCACGCGCTTGTCTACCGGAATGGCGCCGAAGAAAGGAAGCAGATGCATTGAAGCCCAATGCGTCGTGGCCCGGCGCCTTTTGAGTAGCCCGGCCGCGCCGCAAATCAGCGCACCCGTACAGACTGAAAAGAGGCATCGAACTCCGGCTGCTTGGTCGCGAATCCAGGCAAGCATATCCTCGTCATCCATCAGTGCCTCTTGGCCGAAGCCGCCCGGCACGTGCAGGAGGTCGAGTTGCGGCGCTTCCGTTAGAACAGCATCCGGCATCAAGCGCAAGCCGCGCAAATCTCGCGTTGGAGCGGTGGTCTTGCCAAAAACTCGATAGGTGGAATTGGGAATTCGCGAGAACACCTCAAAGGGACCTGTCAAATCGATCTGATCCAGTCCCTCGAACAACAGCGAACCGATCTGAAGGTGGGTACCGAGCGAGATCATGATGCAGAGGCCTCGTGTGGATTTGCGATGGACAACGTCAATCTACCATGACAAGCTGCGGCGGAAATGCCAATAAACCCTCGTTTTTCGCCAAACCCGCCGCGCATGGTCGAAATCCTCGCATACCCTGCGGTGCAGTTGTTGGATGTTGCCGGCCCGCTGCAGGTGTTCACCTCCGCCAACGAGCTCGCCGCGAGGGACGGCGAGGCACCCCACTATGCACCTCGAGTGGTGTCGGCCGGTGCTCCAGTCGTAACCGCCTCCGCCGGACTGGGGCTGGTGGCTGAGCCGCTGCCGCGTGCGCGGGCGGCGCTGGACACACTGCTGGTCGCCGGTGGTCCGGGCGTCCACGCGGCCGCCGCCGATCCGGTGGTGTTGGACTGGCTGCGGGTACGGGCGACGGGAGCGCGGCGAATTGCTTCGGTCTGCACCGGTGCCTTCCTGCTCGCAGCCGCAGGTTTGCTGGACGGGCGGCGGGCAGCGACGCACTGGATGCATTGTGCCGAACTCGCCTGGCGCTTTCCGGCCATTCGGGTTGAGTCGGACCCGATCTACGTGCGCGACGGTGCGGTTTGGACTTCGGCCGGGGTGACGGCTGCGATCGATCTGGCGCTGGCACTCGTGGAAGAGGATGTGGGGCGCTCCTTGGCCCTTGCCGTAGCACGCCATCTGGTCATGTTCCTCAAGCGTCCTGGCGGGCAGGCGCAATTCAGCACTGTCCTGTCGCTTCAGGGCGCGGAGGATCGCTTTGGCGCACTACACAGTTGGATGGCGGGGCGCTTGACAGATGACTTGTCGCTTCCCGCCTTGGCTCGGAAGGCCGGGATGAGCGAGCGCAGCTTTATACGCCGCTATACGGAGGCAACCGGGGTCACCCCGGCACGCGCTGTCGAGCGGCTGCGCGTGGAAACGGCACGGCGTCTTCTTTCCGATACGCGCCTGCCGGTCAAGAGCATCGCCGCACGCTGCGGCTTCGGATCGGAAGAAACACTGCGCCGAAGCTTTTTGCGCCTGCTGGCTGCGACGCCGCAGGATTACAGAGCGAGATTCAGCGGTTAAGTCCGTTGCGGGTCACTCGCGTCGGTTCGTGCCACGGCAAGCGTGTCCGCTGAGGGGTGCCAAGAACAGAAGTTATATTACACCACTTACCGCGATGCAGACCCTCGATCAGCGATGCGTCCAATCGCTCCGCTTCGTAGATCGCCTGATCTCCGACGGTGTCGCGTCTCAGCGCCGCCGGAGAGCTCGATGGAAATAGGAGAAATTGCCGGAAGCAACATTGAAGACCCCAGAGCTGATGCTGCGATCGGTTAGGCGCGGATCGGTTACACGCGGTGAAGCCGCCGCCTCGGACCAATGCTGCGAAGGTGAGCCCTTCGGCCTCGAAAAGCTCGTGGGCGTAACGCGGCGCGCGCTGCGAATTAAAACAGCCACCGCAAAGGCTCAAGGCCGAGCAGCAAGCGGCCGGCCATCTCGTAGGTTCGCGCTGTGGCGACTACATGCTGGTTGGCTGTCAGGATATCGCGCAAGCAGCGATCGAGCGATCCCTTCTGGTAGACCGCTGCACCGCCCGCCGCTTTGTAGATGAGCTGAACGACTTCCACGCAAAGCCCAACGCAGTGCGGATACAGGGTTGTGAATAGCGCGATTTGCCTCTGCGTCGGTTGTCGGCCGTCGAGCAGGCTCGCCCACAGATCGCCCACGACGTCGAAGGCATGAGCGCGCGCCGAGGTCAGCAGGGTCTCCGCGCGCCCGACTGCGTCCTGAATGTAAACATCGTCGCGAAGCACCTTGGGCGCCTCGATGCGCTCGCCGAGCGTATAACGGCGCGACGGCTTTGCGGCGGCGCTCTCGGTCAGTGCGTCGATCGCATGGCGGGCGATCCTGAGCGCTGTGCCGGGTCCCTTCGCGATGAACATGAACGGGAAGGCGTAAAGCGGCCCAGACCGTTTGACCAGCTCAGGGTCTTGGAAGCTGAAGGTGTGCTCTTCAGGCACGAAGACGTCGCGGACGGCGATATCGTGGCT
>DATBCB010000217.1:0-24955 GCA_036270675.1 Acidobacteriaceae bacterium
TGCACCACGAGGCCGGTTTCGAGCGTCGCCGGCTTGGTCACCGAGGAGGCCGTTGCCGACTTTAGTCCCGGCTCGGTCTGCACTACCGTCATCTCCACGGTTTGGGGCAGTTCGATGCCTACCGCCACGCCGTCGAAGAAGGAGACGCGAATCTGCAGGTTGGGGATGAGGTATTCGACCGAGTCTCCCAGGGTGTCGCGCTTCAGGTGGGTCTGCTCGTAGTTCTCCGTGTTCATGAAGTAGTAATCGTCGCCATCGGAGTAGAGAAAGTCCATCGAGATTTCATCGACGATGACGCGCTCGATGGGATCGGGGGAGCGGAAGCGGTGCTCGAACATGGCGCCGGTGCGCAGATTACGCAGTTTGGCCTGGATAAAGGCGCGCAGGTTGCCGGGGGTGCGATGCTCGACGCTGAAGACGGCATGCAATTCGTTGTTGTGCTTGATGATCATGCCCGGACGCATCTGGGTGGCGGGAATCGCCATAACGAATAAGGCTCCTTAAGTAGTGAGTGGTGAAGATGCCGCGAGGGCTGGGTGGCGGTCGAAGGGTGGGTCCGCACGTAAAATTGAATTGTAGCGCAGCAGCTTCGCTGCTATGGCTGCGCGCAACTGGACGAGAGCACGATTGCCGGAAACAAAGCGGCCGCAGCCACGAAGATCGTGATGTTTGGCTGCACGGATAAGGTCAAGGTGGGCGACAACGGGTCGCTTACCGAGGCGCTCAGCTAGTCGCGCATCGGCTACTGCTCCGCCCCAAACAAGCGGGAGAAGAAGTGCCCTACACGGCGAAAGAAATGGCGCACCGGCTGCTTCTGCACGGATGTATGTGGCGGGGCTTGCGCGATCGCCGTTGGCGCCGGAGGCGTGGCGACAAGCACAGGCGATGAGTGTGGAGGCGGCCCCGGTGACGGAGGCGCGGGCATGTTCGATGGCGCTGGAGCAGGTGCGGCGGGTGAGGGCGGCGGAATGGCTGCTGCGCTGGTTTCGGCAGGTTCGCCGGTAGTTGTTGTCTCGCCGATCGCGGGGAGATTGCCGCTGTAGCGGAAAGGCACCGCGACCTGCGCGTGCACCTCGCCCGGGCCGGCGACCGGCATGGTCGGCGGCAGGGGAGGCTTGGTCAGTCCTTCGCTGACGGCGAGCGGGAATGCGGTATCGGCCGGCGTGGAGGAAGGTCCGCCGACCGGGTGCCCCGGTGCGGCGCCAACGGGGGCAGGCGTTCCGGCTTCTGCGACCGACACGGGCGGAGGACAGCCGCAGGACTCGTGCTCGGTGTCCACCACTTCGCGCAGGCTGCCATGCTGGAAGCTGACGTGCTGTCCCGGCTGGACACGATAGAGGCCCCCCTCTAACTGGCTGGTGACCGTGATGTAGGGCGCGTTAGGGCCGCGATTGTCAATGCAGGTGTCGCCTTGCCGGCTGACCCGGATGCTGAAATCGGCCTCGCCGGGGCCGGAGATAAGGATGCGCAGGTCAGGCGTGAGCAGCACGTCGGAGTACTTGCTGGTTTCATAGTGTGCTTCGATTGCGCCGCGGTCGAGGCCGAGCATCAGGCCGGAGGCATCCGGCGCCTGGATGGAGCGGTCGCGCGACAGATGGATGCTGGTGGTGGCGCACAGGTTGAGGGCGCCGCCGCGGCTCAGCGTGATGGGCACCGTTTCGCCGCCGGCGGTGATGGTGCTGCCGTTGCCCAGTTGCATGGCGCCATTGCCGAGATGCACATCTCCGGAGACCTGCACACCCGCTGCCTGCAGCGCCTGGGCGCGCGTGCTTGCGATGTAGGGGTCGGCTGCGGGAGTCTGCGCTGCCAGAGGCAACGCCGACGTCAGCGCGGCAAAGAAGCGCAGCAACCGTCGGGTATGCCACGAATTTGGCATGGTCTTCGTCAGGAGATATGTTTCCCTAGATGTAGTTTCCAGATGTGGTTTCCCAGATGATGTGGTTTCCCAGATGCGCCCGGAGAGCCGCACGCGGCTTTGTCGTTATATCTATAAGAGAGCCGCGATGCCCTGAAGCCCGGTAAACATACTTATGGGAGATCCGTTCTTACTATTGTAGCGACGCAGGGCGTCGGCCTGTGTTGCAGCCGGTTATCGCGGCATTGAGGAGCAAGCAAACTGTTGAGCAATGAGCAGAATGGCGCCGGTGGTCAGGGCAGCAATGCCGGGGGCAGGAATTACATCCAGTTTGGCTGCGGCCTCTGCGCTCCCGCTACCTGGCGCAACTTCGACGCGGGCCCGGCCTTCTGGATCGAGCGCCATCTGCCGGTGCTGAAGCCGGCATTGCTCAAGCGCGGTTTTCCGGATTATCCCGGCAACATCGAGTATGGCGACGTCATCCAGGGCCTGCCGGTCGCGCCTGGCTCGGCTGCCGCCGTCTACTGCTCGCACGTGCTGGAGCATCTGGCGCTCGATGAGTTCCGCACGACGCTGCGGCATGTCCTCGCGTATCTCAAGCCCGGAGGGACCTTCCGCTTTGTGCTACCGGATCTGGAGGCGCTGGTGCGAGCCTATGCCGTCTCTTCCGATCCCGAGGCAGCAAGCCGGTTCATGCGCGACTCGTATCTGGGGGCCGATTCGCAGGGGAAGGGGACGTCCCGACTACTGAGGATGCTGTTCGGGCGCAGCGCCCACCTGTGGATGTGGGACGAGAAGAACATGACCCACGAACTCGCGGACGCTGGCTTTACCGCAATCCGTCGCGCGCAGATCGGCGATAACCCCAACCCGCGCTTCGCCGAGGTCGAAGATGCGGGGCGGTGGGAGAACTGTCTCGGCATGGAATGCCGCCGTCCAGGTTCATCTGAATAGCCTCTGAATAGTGTCCGAATACCCTCTGGGCAACACGGCATCTCGCGTTGGAATCTCTTGCGAGATGCATAGGAACGAAGCTGTCCACACGAGAGCAGTGCCCAGGCCGGCCTGGAAGCTCGCCGCGGAGCTTACCGCCGCTGCACTGCTGATGTTTGCCCTAGGTGGCTGTACACGGAAGAAGACCGAAGCCAGCAACGAGAACTTCAAGCGCGCCATCAACGCCTACTTTTACAACCACCGCGACGAATGTCTCTTTACCACGGCGCACAAGTTTCCCGATGAAGTGAAGGTGGCCGAGAAGGCCGAGATGAAGGACATGGACGCGCTCGCGAAGGCTGGCCTGCTGAAGCGCACCGAGGATGGCGCTTTCAAGCTGGTGCGCTATGACCTGACGCCATTAGGCACGCGCGCTGGCGGACGCTTCTGCTTCGGCCATCGCGATGTGACATCCGTCGACAGCTTCACACCTTTACGCGTGGAAGATAAGCGTAAGGCATCCGACGTCACCTATCACTACCGCATCGTGGACGCGCCGGTGTGGGCGCAGGACGAAGGCCTGAAGAAGCAATTTCCCGAGCTCGCGCGCAAGACCAGCGGCGATGCTGAGGGCAAGACGACGGTGATGTCTGCGTACGAAGGCTGGGAGGTTCCCGATTACGGCAAGCCGGTAATCGAATAGTCGCGGGCGATGCATCCCCGACTGCATTCAGATTTGCGCGTAGGGAAAGGCTGCGAGATCAGGGTCGAGCCACCTGCGGCGCGCCTCAACAGAAAACAGCAGCGGCCGGGACCAGTAGGCGAGCAGCCAATTCGATTCGCCCAGTGGCGAGGCGAGCAGCACGTTGCAGGTCTCAAACAACGGACACGCGGGACGTTCGGCAAGGAATGCGCGGGCTGCGTGCAGTGAAGCCATAGTGATCGTTTCGTGATAGCCGCTGCTGTCCGTGTTCGCAACTCCAGTTGCCTCGTTGTAGGCCCGGATCATACGGGGCATTTCGCGGAAGCATTCCACTCCGGAGTGGAACAGCCATAACGCTGATGCGAAATGCGCGGCGTGCGTCCAGGCAGTCTTCGGCAGAGTGCGGTCCGCGAGGCCGCGGGCGATAGCAGCAATCTCATCGTTCGAGTTGAATGGAATGAAGCGGTGCATGTCAGACTCCTCGAGTGAATTGCCCGACAGGCACGAAAAAACCCGCCGGGGTTGGCGGGCTTGTGATCTGGATTAAGAACGGGAAGCTATCTCAGATCCCGGAAATCGCACGCAACAAGGCCGCCTGAGGGCGCTGGCCTTGCTGTTGCGTGAACACAGGATGGAGCGAAATCATGATGTTGTAATTCTAGCGAATCGGGTACGGATGCGATTCACAGGTCGAGGAAATTTTTGATGAGCTGCTTGCCGTCGTGCGTGAGCACGCTCTCCGGATGAAACTGCACGCCTTCGACGGGATATTTGCGGTGGCGCAGGCCCATGATGATGCCGTCTTCGGTGCGGGCTGTGATCTCGAGCTCGCGCGGCAGATCCTTTTCGGCGACGATCAGTGAGTGATAGCGGGTGCAGGTCATGGGGCTGGCGATGCCGGAGAAGAGCGTACGGCCATCGTGGATGACTTCGCTGGTTTTGCCGTGCATGAGCTTCGGCGCGCGCACCACGTTGCCGCCGAAGGCCGCGCCGATGGCTTGGTGGCCGAGGCACACGCCCAGGATGGGCAGCTTGCCCGCGAAGTGCTGAATGAGCGGGATGCTGATGCCCGCCTCCTGCGGTGTGCATGGGCCGGGCGACAGCAGAATGCGATCGGGATGGAGCGACTCGACCTCTTCAGGCGTGAGCTCGTCGTTGCGGCGCACGGTCATCTCCGCGCCCAGCTCTCCCATGTACTGCACCAGGTTGTAGGTAAACGAATCGTAGTTGTCTAGAACGAAGACCATATGTGGCATGTGGCGAAGGGCCCGAGATTGCCCGCTCCCTTTCAGTGTACTGGTCCTACAGTGTCCCGGTCCGGGATTGGTTTTTTTTGGGATTTTAAGGATGTGGCCCCCGCCGATCGGGCACTCGTCCCATATGCAGAACCGGGATGCGACCGCTCTGCATCGAAACGCCGAACTCTCGTTTCTCTTCGACCGCAAGAACCGGATAGAGAGCCTCGGCTGTTCCGTCTAAGCTCCTCTCTAGAAGGAGAAGAAGGGAATTCTAGAAGGAGGAAGGAAATGCAGAAACCGAAACGTATTCCCGATCTCATGCTTTACTACCGGAGTGTGAAACCATGAGCTCCGCAGCACCCGCCATTCCCGCCACTGCCATGCCTCCGACTGCAGCAGTGCGTTCCTCCCGCATTGTTTCGGTGGATATTCTGCGCGGTTTGGTGATGATGATTATGGCGCTTGACCATGTGCGCGACTACTTCAGTGGGGTCCCCTACCCGGCTGAAGATCTTAGCCATACCTCTGTGGCGTTGTTCCTGACGCGCGTCGTTACCCACTTCTGCGCGCCGGTCTTCTTCCTGCTCGCCGGCACCGGAGCGTATCTCTCGCTCTCGCGCGGCAGATCGCTTGGGCAGGTCTCGTATTTCTTTTTGACCCGCGGGCTCTGGCTGGTGGTGCTTGAACTCGTCGTTGTTCGTTTTGCGTGGAACTTCAATTTCACCGCTGTCCCTGTCGCGCAGGTCATCTGGGCGCTTGGCTGGTCGATGGTAGCGATGGCGCTGCTGGTCCGGCTGCCGGTGCGCTGGATTGCGGCGTTCGGTATCGCGATGATCGTTTTCCACAACCTGCTGGACCGTATTGACCTCGCCGCTCTAGCAGTGTTGCCCCGGCTCTGGACTATCCTCCATGTTCCCGGAATGGTCACCTTCACTCCCCATATCCAGCTCTTTGTCGGCTACCCGCTGATCCCATGGGTCGGCGTCATGGCTGTCGGCTACGCATTCGGCGCGGTGTTCCGCCGGCCCGACCGCGGCAGACTGATCCTCTGGATCGGCTTCGCCACGACCCTCGCGTTCTTCATTGTGCGCGGCATCAACCACTATGGAAACGGAATGCCGGGCGATCGAACCATTTTCCCTGCCACTCTCGGAGCCTGGCACGTCCAACACACTTCCACGTTCACGATTCTCTCGTTTTTCGACACGGTGAAGTATCCGCCGTCGCTCGATTACCTGCTGATGACGCTGGGCCCGGCACTGATCGTTCTCGGACTTCTGGACCGCGCCACCGGCGAGAGCAGCCTGGGGCGCGTCGTGGTCGTCTTCGGACGTGTGCCTCTTTTCTACTACGTGATCCACATCTATCTCATCCACGCGCTGGCTATCGTCGTCGCCTTGCTTGGCGGCCAGCCCTATGCCTGGATGTGGCAGATCTCAATGTTTCTCCAGCCGCATCCGGCGCACTATGGACACGGCCTGCCGGTTGTTTATCTCATGTGGGCAGTGGTGCTGGCGGCTCTCTATTATCCCTGCCGCTGGTATATGAACCTGAAGGCGAGGCACCGCGACTGGAACTGGTTGAGCTATCTGTGAGGAGTCCTCAACAACCGGGCTGTGATGGTCCTCAACAATCGGGCATTTCGGGCGCGCTGCGCGAATCAGCCTGGCAGCGCGCCCGAGGAAGCTGGATTTCCCAACGCCCTAGTACCTAGGCGGGGATGGTGATGGTCTGCCCCGCCTGGATCTTGTTCGCATCGGCGATGCCGTTGGCCGACGCAATCTTCTGATATTTGTTGGGGTCACCGTAGAAGTGCTTGCTGACCTTCGACAGGTTGTCGCCGGACTGTATGGTGTAGGACTGCGTGCTGCCGGTGGTCGTGATCTCGTGGTGCAGATCGGAGTAGGTGGGATCCACTTGCTTGATCGTGTCCCAGACGCGATTGGCCACGACGGGTGAGGGCACGGATGCCTGGAGGAGCAATTTGTCGCCATCCAGGGCAACGTTGCCGACGGTGGCTCCCTCGGCGCTGAAACTCTCGATGGTGGCAATGACTGGGGCATACTTCTGCTTGAGCTGATTGAGATCTGCCATGCAAGACTCCTTCTGTTTTGCAGTTGGAGGCGCACACCTGCCGTGAGGATGCCACAGGGGTCAGGTGGGTCGCCGGCTATGGCTAAAGCAGGATAAATATAAGGTCGAGCGCGAATGTCGACAGGCTTTTTTCTCAAGAAAAAGCCTACTTAACGGCAGTTGGCGGCTCACACTAATCCTGCTTTTGCCCTAGATGAACTTGCTGAGAAAGCCGGAGGCCAGGCCGCCAAGCGAGCTGCCCGACTGGTTCACGCCGCCATTCTGTGCAAAGTGCGCAACCATCATGGGCAGAATCACAGCCGCGGCGCCCTTGACCATGGTGGGTGAGAGCCCGGTGCGTTGTGCGATGGAATCGATCACGCTGGAACCGAGGCCTTGTTGCGCCTGGTCGGGCGTGATCGGCTGGTTTGCCTGATCCGGCTGCTGCCATGAATTGACGTGGTCGCCCATACCATTCTGCTTGAAGTTATCAAGCATGCCGGAGAGACCGCCCGGGTGCTGTTGCACGGCATTCATCAGCTCAGTTGCGACCGAGGCGTGATCGCCCGATGACGCGCCGCCGACCATGGATTCGAGATTATCGAGTAAGCCCATATGTAAACCTCGCTCGTACGTTGTTAGAAATCGGCCATTCCGCGGAACGGCAGAACAGTGCGCCCTCCACACTAATCCACTCGCGATGAGAAGGTCGCGCAAAGCCGCAGGAACGTTAGTAATCAGCATTAACGTTTAAGAAAGGTTTAGCTGCGTGTGCGCTCTACGGCTCGAATGACTGCCTGTGCCTTGTTCAGGCATTCTTCGTACTCGCGCTCCGGCACGGAGTCGGCGACGATGCCCGCGCCGGCCTGGATGTAACCAACGCCATCTTTCACCAGCATGGAGCGGATGGCGATGCAGGAGTCGAGATTGCCGGAATAGTCGGCATAGCAGACTCCGCCGCCGTAGATTCCGCGTCGCGTCGGTTCCAGCTCCTCGATGATCTCCATTGCGCGCACCTTCGGTGCACCGGAAAGTGTGCCGGCAGGGAAGCAGGAGCGGAGCGCATCGACGGCGGAGAGCTCGGGGCGCAGCCTGCCTTCGATCGAGCTCACCAGATGCATCACGTGCGAGTAGCGCTCCACGATCATCAGATCGCGCAGGCGCACGCTGCCGTAGTCGCTGACCCGGCCGACATCGTTGCGGCCCAGGTCTACCAGCATCACGTGCTCGGAGACTTCTTTCGCGTCGGCCAGCAGATCCGCGGCTCGGCGCTGGTCTTCCTCTTCGTCCAGGGCGCGGGGCCGCGTGCCGGCGATGGGCCGGTACTCGACCTGGCGCTGCTTTACCCGCACCAGCAGCTCTGGTGAGGAGCCTACGATGTGGATCGGTTTCTGCTTCTTTCCGGTGCCGTCTGCGTCGATATTCAATTGCAGGAAATACAGGTAGGGCGACGGGTTCACGATGCGCAGCTCGCGATAGACGGCAAAGAGATCGTCGCCGGGATCGACCTCGAAGCGCTGCGAGATGACGGCCTGGAAGATGTCGCCAGCGGCGATGTACTCCCGGGTCCGCTCGACCGCGCGCAGGTAGTCTGCTTTGCGGGTGCACTTCTTCACGGTGAGCTTGCCCTGAGTTCGGCTCCGGCGGCGAGGTCGCTCCGGCGGCAGCGGCTTGGCAAGCCGACGTTCCAGTGCGGCGAGCCGCCTGACAGCCGCCGCATACGCGGTCTTTGGCGCCTGCTGGCGCACGTCCGCGTTGACGATCAGCAGCAGCTCCTTCTTCACGTGATCGAAGGCGACGACCTCGTGGAAGAAGGCCAGACAGGCGTCGGGAAGCTGGAGATCGTCCTTGGCATGCGTGGGGAGCCGCTCGATCTGACGGACGACGTCATAGGCGAAAAAACCGATCGCACCGGCGGTAAACGGCGGCAATCCAGCAACATGGGCTGGGGAGTGGCTGGCCAGAGCCGCCTTCAGAGTCTCGAAGATATCGGCCTCTTCGGTCTTCTGCCGCTTGCCCTGCCAGGTGGTCACTTTGCCGCCTCGCGCCACCAATTTGCCTGCGGGTCTGATACCCATGAAGGTGTACCGCCCCACTTTTTCGCCGCCTTCGACCGATTCCAGCAGAAATGACTCCGGCTCATTGGCGGCAAGCCGCAGAAAGGCGGATACCGGCGTCTCCAGGTCCGCTACCAGCCGGCGGCAGACCGGGATCAGCGTATGCTTGCGCGCCAGCGTCAAAAATTCGGGAAGCGCCGGGAAAAGCGCTTCGGTATCGGCGGAGAGACGAGCCATGGGGACACCTTCATGGTACATGGGCAGTATG
The DNA here is from genome assembly GCA_036270675.1 of Acidobacteriaceae bacterium. GTDB lineage: Bacteria > Acidobacteriota > Terriglobia > Terriglobales > Acidobacteriaceae > KBS-83. The sequence continues at coordinate 9,128 of DATBCB010000217.1, forward strand.
GATGAAGACGTTGGCACATCCAGGCGTCATCGGCCGGGTGTTCCTGGCGGCGCGTTCCGGCATCCCCCTAATGGGTGTCCGAGTCGCTAACTCCGTTGGTTGTTGATGTATCTCCAGCAGGCCTATACTCGTGGGTTTGGCCGGAACAAGGCCGGTTTTCAACCCTTGGGGTGGTGCGCGGCTGCAGCGAGGAACACCGCAGCGAGGAACACCGCAGCAAGGAACCCCACGAAGAGGGAAACCACCCTTTCGTAGCATTTCCTGCCGCTCTCTGCGTGTTTCATGCTGGTTGGTTCGCAGAGGACGGCGCAACGATCACTGGAACACTGGAGATAAGCAATGCAGACACTCACCCTCGAGCAGGAGATCAATCCCTGGGAAGCCCAGGCTGCTCGTTTCGATTTCGCGGCACAAAAGCTGAACCTGGACGACGGACTCTGGAAGGTCCTGCGATATCCGGCCCGCGAGCTCATCGTGCACTTTCCGGTCAGCATGGACGACGGTTCTATCGAGGTGTTCACGGGATATCGGGTCCAGCACTCCATCGCGCGTGGACCAGCGAAAGGTGGCATTCGTTACTCCCCTGACGTCACACTCGATGAAATACGCGCGCTGGCAAGCTGGATGACCTGGAAATGCGCGGTCGTCAACATCCCTTTTGGCGGCGCCAAGGGCGGGGTGATTTGCGATCCCAAGAAGATGTCGATCGGCGAGCTCGAGCGCATGACGCGCCGCTACACCGCTGAGCTGATCGAATTTATCGGCCCGGAGAAAGACGTTCCCGCGCCGGACATGAACACCAACGAGCAGGTGATGGCATGGATCATGGATACCTATTCCATGCACATGCGCCAGACTGTCACTGCGGTGGTTACAGGAAAGCCGCTGAACATCGGCGGCTCGCGCGGGCGCCGCGAGGCCACCGGCCGCGGCATTGGCATCGTATGCGATGAGGCGCTCAAGTATCTAAACATACAGCGCGATGGCTGCCGCGTGATCATTCAGGGCTTCGGCAACGTGGGCTCGAATGCCGCGAAGCTGATGATGGACAAGGGTTACAAGATCATCGGCATCGCCGAATATGATGGCGGCCTGTATAACACCAACGGCATCGACATTCACCAACTGGTCGAGTATCGCCAGCGCAACGGCACCGTGCTCGGCTTCAAAGGTGCCGAGGCCGCGGACCCGCAGGAATTGATTCTCGAAGAGTGCGAGATCTTTATTCCAGCGGCGACCGAGAATGTGCTGACCAGCCGCAACGTCGATCGCCTGCGCGCGAAGATCGTCTGCGAGGGCGCAAACGGGCCGACAACTGCTGTTGCGGACGAGGTACTCGCCGACAAGAAGATCTTCGTCATCCCCGACATCCTCGCCAACGCAGGCGGCGTGACTGCCTCCTATTTCGAGTGGGTGCAGGATCGGCAGGGCTACTTCTGGAAGGAAGCCATGGTCAACGAGCAGCTCGAGAGCATCCTTGCGGAGAGCTTCGATGACGTGGTCCGCTACTCCGAGGCGCATGGGGTGAACAACCGTATCGCCGCCTACATGCTGGCCATCGATCGCGTCTCGTTCACCATCAAGCAGCGCGGCATCTATGCCTGATCGCTGTGGCCGGGGGAAGTTTGAAGGCGGTGAATGCCGCCTTCAGCTTTTCTTAAGCATGTATGTTGGGTGACGCTTCTTGCCAGTAGTTACTGCGCACTTGCATACTAACCCGATGCATAGGCCGTGTTTTCTCGTCATCGACCATGAGTTCCCGGACAGCATCTCCACGCGAAAGCTGGTGCTGGAGACTGCCAAGTACAACGTCATCACCGCATACAGCGGCACTGAAGCGGTGGAGACATTTAAAATTTTTCCCAACGTCAACGGCATTGTGATGAACGAGGCTGTCACCGGCATGGATTGTTCCGCCCTGGTGAAGGAGCTACGCAGCATTCGCTCCGACGTTCTGCTGATTGTCACCTCAAGCCGCGGCGTCACCGACTGCGTCCTGGCCGATCATCACCTCGACAACTTCGATCCTGACTCGTTGCTGAAACTGCTTCGCAAACTGGTCCCCAACCCTCTGGAGCACTATCTTTCGGAATAAAGCGCAGGTGCGCCGTAGCTCCACGCATGCGCCCCACTTCCACGCAATTTTAGTTCCACGCAATTGCCCCAGCTCCACGCAATGTCAGCTTCACGCAATTTAGGGCAGAGCGCGCTCCCTAACATCGGCGGCAGATGAGTCGCGGGCCGGCACAACAGGTGCCGCCTCCAGCCGCCGGCTCCAGCGTTTTCCTTGTGCGATCCACCAGTGCTCGTAGTAGCGCGTCGAGGCCCACGCGCCCGCGAATACCACCGCGAGAGCCGGCATCCGCTTGATGTAGCGAACGATCTTCGGTCCGGTGTTGAGCCAGCCCACATCGACCAGCGGGTGCAGAACGTAGAGCGCATACGAAATCTCCGCCAGGAAGAACAGAGTGCGTGATCGCAGCACCCTGCCAACAAGACCCTGAGCGAACAGGACGGTTTGTCCGACCATCAGCGTCACGATGTAAGGTCGCAGATAGCCCAAAGGACCGCTGAGCGGGTGTGCGGACGCGACGGCGAGCGGAATAAAGAGCAGAATGAGCCAGCGCTGCTTAAGGCTGCTCTTGACGGCCGTGAAACGCGATGACTCGAGCGCGAGCGCCAGCGTTGCTCCGGCGAGAATTTCGTCGACGCGGGCGTACGTCACGATTGAGATTTCAGTATGAGTCGCAATGCGGATGCCGGTAACGATCACGCATAGCAGAGGCAGCAGGTAGAGACCGCGATGACGGAACAGCACGTAGAGCAGCGCGACGGTGAGATAGAACTGCACCTCAACGCAGAGGCTCCAGAGATGCGCTGTTGGCGGGGTGAGAAAGAATGGCGGATAATTTGCCACGAACAGCATCTGCGCGAGAAACACCTTGAAGCGGGCATGCTCGCACAGCAGCACGATGAGCATGAAGGCCCAGGAGAGTGGGACGATGCGGCACAGTCTGCGGATGAGAAACTCCCCCACCGCCGGACGGTAGATCAGCGTATTCGTGATGAGAAAGCCGGAGAGGCAGAAGAACACAGCCATGCCGGCGGCCGCGAAGGCAGCATTCATCTGCCATCCTTTCGGGCCGAGCGGAAACAGGTGTCCCAGTAGCACCAGCAGGATACTGATCCCGCGCCATCCATCGAGCACCGGGATGTGCGGCATTTTTCGGAGGGGCTCGGTCATGCCTGTGGCGTCACCCTTGCGGCTGCGCTTCAATAAACGCATACCGCCGCGAATCATTGCAGCAGTTTGCGGCGATTGTTGTTTCCTGCCGGATCGCTTGTCCGTGAGATGCCGGCTTCTGGCGGTTGGTCACGGGAAACGAACGTACCAGGCGAGCGCGCCGTGATAACGCATTGAAAATACAAGTCAGGCATAATGCTGGGAAGGGCCTCTGGGAGCCTGCCCCCACTCGGATGAATCTGCCCAACTCCATCACGATGAGCCGCATCGCCGGCGTGCCGCTGCTCATCTGGATGCTGTCTGCAAGCTTTCCGTTTCGCGACGCGTGGGGCGAGCAGGAACTGATCGCCTCCGTCATTTTTATCCTGCTGGCGATTACCGATGGAGTGGACGGCTACCTGGCACGCAAGCGCGGTCAGATCACGACCATGGGGATGTTGCTCGATCCGCTGGCCGACAAGCTGATGATCTCGGCGGCATTCATCTCGCTGGTGGAATTCACGCCCAGCATCATGAAGCCGTGGATTGCGATTGTGGTGATTGGCCGCGAATTTCTCGTCAGTGGGTTGCGCTCGATCGCGAGTGTGGAAGGGTTCACCATCCAGGCCAGCAACTTGGGCAAGCTGAAGACGATCGTGCAAGTTGTCGCAGTGGTAGCAACGATTCTGGCGCATCGCTGGTACGAATGGCAGTGGGGCTGGTACATCCTGCCGGTCCGCTGGACGGCCTATGCCTCCATCTATTTCATGGTGCTGGTATCGATTGTCTCCGCCGTCGACTACTTTCAGGCCTTCTGGAGGCAGATAGACCATTCGTCTTCCGACCGGCGCCGGGCGAACGTAGTCTTGCGGCGGGACAAGAAGAATGCAGCGTCGCTGAACTAGAGCGCGATTGCCTGATCACTCTCCTTCAGGATTTCGATCATTTCTTCGTGGCGGCTAGGAAGAATGGCTATCTTCACAATCAATCCATACATACGGGTCACCTCATGTGAGCCGGTTTATGGCACGATCACCGCAGGATTCGTGAACTTATCGTGACGGATCGTCTGCAGCGCCTCGTTTGCGCGCTCCAGCGGATACGTGGTTACGGTGGGCTTCAGGCCAATCTCGGCCGCAATCTTGAGAAAGTCACGCCCATCTTGACGGGTCATATTCGCGACGCTTCGGATCTGCCGCTCGCCCCAGAGAAGCGAATCGTAGTCGAACTCCGGAATCCGATCGAGATGGATCGCATTGATGGCGAGAATGCCGCCTTTGGCGAGCGATCGGAGTGCGGCGATGACCACCTCTCCGACCGGGGCAAAGGTGACGGCGCAATCGAGCGCCGCTGGAGGCACGTCAGTACCGCCTCCGACCCACTCCGCACCCAGCTGTCGCGCAAGCTGCTGATGCTGTGTCTCACGTGTGGAGACGTAGACTTTGCAGTCCCATGCCAGCAGCACCTGAATGATGAGCTGCGCGGAAGCGCCGAAGCCGAAGAGTCCCACGCGCTGGCCGCGTTTCACTTCTGCCACGCGTACACTGCGAAATCCGATGATGCCGGCGCAGAGAAGGGGCGCAGCATCGTTGTTTCCCAACTTTTCCGGCAGCACGGAGAGAAAATCCGCTCGCGCCGTGGTGTATTCGGCATAGCCGCCCTGACGCGTGTACCCGGTGTAGCTTGGGTGATCACACAGGTTTTCGCGGCCATCGAGACAGAAGGAGCATGTGCCATCCGTGCCGCCGATCCAGGAGACCCCGACGCGCGCGCCTTTTTTCAGGCTCGACTTACCAAGGTCAGCGATTTCGGCGACGATCTGGTGACCGGGAATGACCCATGGCAGTCGCGGCGGCAGCTCGCCTTCGACGATATGGAGGTCCGTATGGCATACGCCGCATGCGAGCACTTTGAGCAGAACCTCATCGTCCGCGGGAACCGGCATCGGAAGCTCTTCCAACTGGAGTGGGTTGGTGTCGATTGAAGCCGGAGACCTGAGAACCGCGGCATGCATAGGGGTTTCCTCCCTCTGCTGAATGATAAAAGCGGACGCTGCATTGTCGGTTGCGGTTGCTTTGCGGCCAATTGGGCACAAAGAAAGCCCGCCGAGGCGGGCCTTCATGTTTCAGTAGCGCAGCCAGACTAAGCAGGAATGCCGGGTGCCACTGTGTGCGGCCGCGTCAGCCGGTGAACGAAGTGGTACGGCGGCCAGGGTCCGGAGAGTTGCATCTGGCAATCTTTCAGCAGCTCGCGCGTGGTCGCGAATTTGTTCTGGTATCGCTCTACGCACTTGGCTTCGATGAGGTGCGAGATATCGAGCAGCATCTTGCCATTGTCCATCGTACGGCAGGTGATCTCTTCATCCTGGGGCGAGAAGAGGCGCTGCATTTGGACAGAGATGGCACGGCCTTTGGTCTGCCGTTCCCGCTGGCGGGAAGCGGTTTCGCGCAGGTTGGAGAGATATTCCTTGCCCACGCTTTCCCTGGAAGAAACAGTACGAAGCGGCTGCTGCAGGCAGCAGTCCTCGACCATGACCTTCAGATGCATCTCTGCTTTGCCGCGCAGGCGCTCCACATGCGTCGTGTACTGGCGCTGATTGGAGCGGATGGATCGGCGTAGCGCTTCATCATCGGCAAAGACGGTGCCGAAGCGGAAGGGAAGTACGGTAGAAAGTTTGAAGCAGTCGCCGACTACGCGGGCGTGGTCTTTGGCGGCTTGATGATCGAGATTTTCTTGAGGATTGTGTTCGGAGACGATGACCGCGAGATCACTGGCTGGATAGAGGAAGATTTGGTTCCCTGAGATGCCGGTTAAGGATTGCATTGGTACCGGTTTGCGGTGGCGGGCTAATTCAGGGAAAGCTAACTTTTCACTGATGCAGTAGGCGTACCACGCCATAGAGAGTGTCACTCCATTGACGCTGGCAGAACATCGCCAGTTGATTGAACCGATTCATGCAGCGATAACGCATTTTTTCTGACGCTGTGAAGTAGCACAGACCCTCTTAACGTGGCCCTTACTGAAAGGCCACATAAGCTTATGCTGACTCCTTTACACCGTCAGAAAAAATACCTAAGGCGACTGCTCGCCCTGGCGCGCCGATGAAAGGGCTGCACCGAACTTACGGCACATCCTAGACCTCGCATGACACAACTGGCAACTCGAAAGCGGTTCGCTTTGACACGCATTCCCAAATGTGAAGCAGCGATACTTGGGTATGTCATTGTAAACGTTACCAAACCAATAGCAGAGCGGAGATGAGGCGTAGCGCAAAAAAAATTCTAAGCGTGCGACATACGAAAGAGAATGAGCACGCACATGGCAGTCACCACGACCAATAGAAAAAGAATGGCGAAGAAGAGTCCCTTCAGCAGTCCTGCTAGGCTGCGAAATGAGCTGGCAAGCTCTTGCTGATCGCGTCGGCTGGCCTCGATGCTCGCGGCGAGGCGCTCCAGTTGCTCCTGGTTTTGTCGAAGCGCCCGCTCCGTTTGTTCGCCCTGATTTTCCACCTGCGAGCGCAGTCCACGGCTTTCCAGCTGCATCTCGCCAAAGTGGCGCTTCAGCGAGGAGAGATCCGGCCGTGCGGCCGCCTCGGGAAGCGTGACGCCGGCGATCACAGGCAACAATTTGGCTGCATACGGCAGCAACAAGCGGAGCTGGGACAGCGAGCGAAGATTGGGCAAGACGACAATCCTTCGAATAGCAGAGTGGGGAGTGGCCGCCAGAGGAAGGCTATCATCCTGAATTGTTCAACGGAATTGCCGCTGGGCTGGCTATCCATCGACCAGGTCGAGCATCGCCGGGTCATAGCGCTCCCCAGTCGCGGCGTCTCGTGGCACAACCTCTTCCAGGCGTGCGATCTCGTTCTCCGATAGATGCAGGTCTGTGGCGCGGGCATTCTCGAGCAGGCGATCCTGGCTGCTGGTACCGGGGATGGGAATTACTCCGGGCCGGCTGAGCAGCCACGCCAAGGGCAATTGTGCCGGTGTGCAGCCTTTCTGGCGTGCTAGTTCGCGCACGCGGTCCGCGACGGCGAGGTTTTTCGTGAAGTTATCGCCCTGAAAGCGCGGATTGTGGCGGCGCCAGTCGTCCGGCGCGAGGTCCTCCAGCTTCCGGATGCGTCCGGCGAGAAATCCGCGGCCGAGGGGGCTGTATGCAACCAGCGCGATGCCAAGTTCGCGAAGCACCGGAAGCAGTGCCTGCTCTGGCTCGCGCGACCACAACGAGTATTCAGTCTGCACGGCGGAAATGGGATGAACTGCGTGCGCACGGCGAACGGTTTCTGGCGAAGTTTCCGAGAGGCCGAGATGCCGCACCTTGCCCAGCCGTACCAGCTCTGCCATGGCGCCGACGGTCTCCTCGATCGGCACCGTAGGGTCGACGCGGTGCAGGTAATAGAGATCGATTGAATCAAGACGGAGCCGTTGGAGCGAAGCACCGCAGGCGCGCCGGACATAGTCACGGGTGCCATTGACGGTGCGTTCGTTGCCGGGCTGCCCAACTACGAAGCCGAACTTTGTAGCCAGTACGGCACTCGCTCGCCGGCCGCGAAGAGCCGTCCCAACCTGCCTCTCCGACACGCCGTAGATGTCCGCCGTGTCGAGCAGGGTGATTCCTAAATCCAGCGCCCGGTGAATCAGGGCGACGGCATCATCGTCGTCGCGCGCGCTGCTAGTGTAAACGTCAGCGATGCCGATGCTCATGCATCCCAGGCCAATCGCCGAAACTGGCGGTCCCGAACGTCCGAGTGTGCGCTGCTCCATATTGTTTCGTTATAGCGCAGAACTTTATAGCGCAGAACTGAGGAAGGGAAGGCCGGGGCAGGCAGGCATACCGCTGCTGTTCAGGCGGTTTTGCTGGTCTGCGCGGCCTGCTGATGGAGTGCGTGAATCACGACGCGGCGCATGTCTGCTTCCGGTGCGGGCTTACCGGTCCATATCTCGAATTGTTTTGCACCCTGATGCACGAACATCTCGAGGCCGGGAATGACCGCTATCCCCTTTTCACGAGCCATGTGTATCAGCGGCGTCTCGACCGGGTTGTAGACCATATCGAAGACCAGCCGGGCGCGCAGCTCATCCGGCTCGAGGAGAGACGCGATTTTGCTGCGGTGCATTCCGGCGGGAGTCGCGTTCAGCACGATGTCGAAGTCGGTCTTGGTCAGTTGTTCGCGCTTGAAGACCTTCGCCTTGGCCTGCGTGGCCAGTTCCTTCGTGCTCTCCGGGGTGCGATTCAGGATGTAGACCTCGGCGCCTTTCTCCTTCAGGCCGAAGACCGCGGCGCGCGCCGCGCCACCGGCTCCCAGCACCAGCACGCGCGCGCCTTTCAGCGCGATACGCCGCTCGAGCGGTCCGATGACGCCGCTGACATCGGTGTTGAATCCGAAGAGGCGGCCGTCTGGACCGCGCACGATGGTGTTACAGGCGCCGATGCGGGTGGAAAGCTCGTCCATGCGGGCGAGCGAGGGCAGAATCTCCTGCTTGAGCGGCATGGTCACTGCCAGGCCGGCCAGCGGTATCCGCTCTACCAGTGTGAGCAGATCGGCGATCTTCGCGGTGTCGAGCGGAAGAAAGACAGCGTTGATGCGCTCCCGGCGAAAGGCCGTGTTCAGCATCAGGGGCGAGAGCGAGTGCGCGACCGGGTGACCGGCAACGCCGTAGACGCGCGTCGCTGCATCGATCTCTTCGAAGCGGTAAAGCGAGCGCAGGGCCTCGACGGTCATCTGACCGGCAGCGGTCTCTTCGCCCGCCGCCATGGACGCAAAGGTGAAGGCGCTCCCCGCACGGGCACCCAGCAGGCGGCTCACGACGCCCGGCTCGCCCATGGCCATGGCAATCATGTTGGTGTCATCGCCATGCTGCTGGAGCAGCTCGAGCACCGCGATATTGTCGGCAAGGGAACGCGCTGTCGGCACAATCTTGTAAAACTCGGGATCGAAGTGCTGCATGCGCTCGAAGGCCTTCGGCAGGCTGTGCGTGTGGGAAAAGTCGTGATAGCTGAGGATGAGCGCCGCGCCGCTTGCACGCAGCCGCTTCCAATCCGCCGGGCGCATGGTTTCCGCCGACTCGATTTCGACGTCGATGAGTTGGCTTCCCGCCTTCGCCGCCGCTTCCAGGATCTCCGCCTGCTCAAACAACTCACCTACGAAGTTGCCGCCGTTCTCGTTGCGCCGGCACGTCGCAATCACGGTCACGTGGCGATTGGACGCAGTAAAAGACTTGAGCTTGGGCAGGATTGCCTGAGGCTTGTTCAGCGTGTCCAGCCGCAGTTCGATGAAGGGATTGCCGGTTGAGATCTGCTCGGCGCGGTTCAGCATGTCGTTGGCGGTGGCGCCGGTTACCGAGACGCAGATTTTGCTCATGCGCGCGCGGAGCTGGTGGGCGGCGATTGCTGGGGTCGTGGAGGTCATGCCAGGGTGATGCCTGAATTGCGAAATGGTAACCAGCACCTGGACTTGGTTGCAAGCATTTAACCTGCTTTTAGAGGATGAATCCCGGAATGGATGCAGCAGTCGCAGTCAGTTCAAGCCACGCATGGAGCCTGGCAGATCTCGCGGAAGTAACTCCGGAGGCCCTGGAGAGCTGGGTCACGGCCCGCCTGGACGCTCACAAAACCTCGCTCGACCGGCTACTCGGGGCCAGCGAGCGCTCCCTGGAGTCCACCTGGCGGCCCTACGACAATGCCGTTGCGGCGCTGAGCCAGAGCGGTTCGGAGTGCGGCCTGCTGGATAGTGTGCACCCCAGCAAGCCGGTACGGGACAAGGCGCAGCAACTGGCGCAGCGGGTTGCCGAGGCAGCCACGGCGCTTTCGCTGAACCAGGAGGTCTATCGGGCGCTCGCGTCGGTGGACATCGCGAGCGCCGATCAGGCAACGCGGCATTATGTGGAGCGGACCCTCTTGCAGTACCGGTTGGCCGGCGTAGATAAGGACGAAGCGACGCGGGCCAAGCTGCGCGAGCTGCAGGACAAGGCGACGCTGCTCAGCCTGACCATCGGCCGCAATGTGCAGGAAGGCACCCTCAAGGTCGAGATCACCGACCTCAGCGAGCTCGATGGGTTGCCCGAGGACTTTCGCAAGAACCACCCGTCGGACGAGAGCGGCAAAGTGGTGCTGACCACCGACTACCCGGATTACCTGCCGGTGATGACCTTTGCCGCAAGCGACGCACTGCGCCGCCGGATGTTTCTGGCGTACAACACGCGCGCCTTTCCGGCGAACCGCGAGCTGCTGCTCGACCTCTTTCGCACCCGGCATGCGATCGCCAAGCTGCTGGGCTTCGACACCTGGGCGGACTTCGCCACCGCCGACCAGATGATCGGCTCGGCAGGGAACATGCAACAGTTCCTCGAACGCCTGGAGCAGGCGACGCGTGCCGGGGCGCAGCGCGAGTACGGAATTGTGCTCGATTTCGCGCGCAGCCAGCGGCCGGAGCTGCGCATGATTGACGCTGCAAGCCGCGGCTATTGGGTGGAGCAGTATCGGCGGAACGAATTTGCCTTCGACTCCCAGGCGGTGCGGCCGTATTTCCCTTACCGGCAGGTGGAGGCAGGGGTGCTCGCGACCGCGTCGCGGCTTTTCAAGGTCGAGTTCCGGCCCGCGGCCGATGGCGAGGTGTGGCACCCATCGGTCTCGGCGTGGGATGTCTTCGATACGACCGGAGATAGCACGGGGAAGGGGCAGCGTCGCGTGGGGCGATTCTATCTGGACATGCATCCGCGCGAAGGCAAGGACAAATGGTTCAGCGCGGCGCCGTTGGTGCCGGGCATCGCGGGCCGGCAGATTCCGGAAGCTGCCCTGATATGTAATTTCCCCGGCGGCGACGACAAGAGTAACGATCCGGGATTGATGCAGCATTCGGATGTTGTCACTTACTTCCATGAGTTCGGCCACCTGATGCATGCCATCCTTGGTGGCCAGCAGCACTGGGCTGGGATCAGCGGTATTGCGACGGAAGGTGATTTCGTCGAGGTGCCTTCGCAGATGCTGGAGGAATTCTTCCGCGATGCGAAGCTGTTGCAGACCTTTGCGCGCCACTACCAGACGGGCGAACCGATTCCTACCGAACTGGTGGCGACCATGAACCAGGCGGGTGCCTTTGGCCGCGCAGACTGGGTGCGCACGCAGCTCTTCTATACGAATTACGCGCTCGATGTGCACCACCGCGACCCGGACGAGCCCGGTGCGGAGCTGGATCTCGATGCGCTGCTGCGTGCGGATTATGAGCGCTTCCTGCCCTATCTCTGGATCGAGGGGAACCGCATGTACGCGAGCTTCACACATCTCTGCGGCTATTCGTCGAACTACTACACCTACCTCTACGACAAGGTGATTGCGATCGATTTCTTTAACCAGTTCAACCGCGCGGCCTTGCTGGAAGACCCGGCGATTCTGCGCTATCGAGAGACGGTGCTGGACCGCGGCGGGTCGGCTCCCGGACGGGCGATGGTGCGGGATTTCCTGGGCCGCGACGAGAGGATGGAAGCCTTTGAGGAGTGGATTGGGGAGGCTTTGGCGGCGGTCTAAAGGTGCCGGAATTGTGTCCGAAAAGGGCCTTTGGTTGCGCTTCCGGGTGCGATTGGGGAGTCTTCCGGGGACGGGTTTTCGACGCCGGAGATTTGAGCTGAACGGCGCCCCGGAATTTTCTTTCTAAAACATGCTTGACATTGCCTACTCTGTAGCGCAGAGTGGTCTGCGTAGATGCTCTGAATTGCAGAGTGCTCTTTAGGAGATTGTCATGAGTGCAGCCGAGGTTTTTCGCAGTGAATGTGCAAAGGGGTCCAGCATTGGAGCCACCATCGAGGGCGGTTTTGGGGCGGTGTGGCTGGCGATGGGGATGGCCAACGCTGGCGTGCCGGTCCGTGTTGCGATCGCGATCGTGGTTCCGATGTTCGTGCTGATCGCGTGCCTGGGGGCGACCTTGCGGCGGCGGCTGCCGAAACTCTCTGGTCCGGAATCTGCGGAGAAGAAGCAGATGATGGGCGCCTTCGCCGTGCTGAACGTGGTGCAGTGGATGGCCATTTTCGGCACCATCAGGCTGCTCACGAACTGGCACCTCGAGGGATGGATTGTTTCCGCCATCGTGCTGATCGTCGGGGCGCATTTTCTTCCGCTGGCCCGGATTTTTGGCTCGCGTCAGCATGTCGTCACGGGTGCGGCGCTGATGCTGTGCGCGGTGGTTGCCGTGGTACTGCCGGCATCTGCCCGGAATACGGTCGAGTGCGTGAGCGCCGGCGTGATTCTGTGGGTGAGCGCGGCAGTTGCGCTCTATAGCGGCTTCCGTCTCGCGCCTTCATCGAGGCTGGCTGCTCCGGCGAGGGCCACGTTTTGATTCGCGGCGTTTTGATTCGCGGCAGAGTGATTGGTTGAGCGGCGCTTCGCGCCGGTATTGAACGATAGATACAGCAGGTCCTTCGCTCCACCTTCGGTTACGTTCAGGGTGACAAGGAAACAACAGCCGCATTGAGGTAAGACATGGACGCCATCGTGACGCATGCACCGGCGGCAACGGCAGTGACAGAGTCGCCTGTCCGCAAAGATGATTTGTGGACGCTGGCTGCGTTTGGGGCCTTGGCTTCCATGATCTCGACTGTGCTGCATGAGGGGCTGGGGCATGGGGGCGTGGCGTGGATGTCGGGCGCGCACCGGATCACGGTGACTTCGACCTACATGGACGCGGGTTTCGACACCCGCTGGATTCTGGCGGCGGGGACGCTGGCGAATCTTATGTTTGGATTGCTGGGGCTGGCTGCTCTGCGCGGCATGCGTGGAGCCGGCGTGCCGTTGCGGTTGTTCGTGTGGGCGGCCACTGCCCTCAACCTGCTGATGGCAACGGGCTACTTTCTTTTCTCCGGAGTCGGCGGTATCGGGGATTGGGCGGAGTGGATGAAGGGTCTATCGCCGATCTGGGAGTGGCGCCTGGGATTCACGCTGCTCGGCGCGGGGAGCTATTTCGCCTCCGCGTGGCTGCTGGCGCGTGAACTGGTGAAGATCGTTGGTCTGGGTGAAGCCCGGATGGCCGAGACACGGATGCGCCGCATGGCCGAGACACGGATGCGCCGCATGCTATGGATCCTCTACTTCGTGGGCGGCGCTACGGAGTGCCTTGCGGGCGTGTGGAACCCGCTGGGGTGGAAGCTGGTGCTGATCTCCGCTGCGGCAGCGTCGCTGGGCGGCGCTTCCGGGCTGCTGTGGATTCCGAGCATCGCGGCTTCAGCGGCATGCAAGGCCAAAGATAAAGCAACCGCCGCTGTGGCGATTCCGCGTATGCCGTTGCTGTGGGCCGTGACCGCTTTGCTGCTGGCGGTATACGTCTGGTTTCTGGGACCGGGTGTGACGTTGCACTTCGCTGGCAATAGCTGAGCGCTGGCAGAGCTGAGAGGAGAGCGCGGCGGGAAGGGTTCGTGCAGTCGAGCGAAAAGCAGATCTCTCCACTACTCCTTCGCGGTGCGAAGGCTGCGGTCGAGATGACGACGAGTTTGTTTCGGGTGCGAAGGCTGCGGTCGAGGACGAGTTTGTTTCAGAGGTTTCCCTGATGAAGGGAGAGACGGGGTGACGGAATGGATCGAGAGGGAAACGTAGCAGGCGGAGGCACGATGAACGAGCGGGAGCTGACGGAACGGATTGCGCTGATCGAAGCGATGATGCGGGCGGGGCGCAAGACCACCGAGTACTGGGGCTGGGTCTTCCTCTTGTGGGGGATCGCATACCTGGTGGCAGTGGCATGGTCGAGCCTTCTGCCGCACGGGGGTGGGCCGCTGCTGGCGTGGCCGCTCACGATGATCTTCGCTGTCTTGTTGACGATTGGCATTGCGCGGCGGCGCACGCGCAACAAGCCGCGGACCGAGTTGAGCCGCGGGATGCACGCGATCTGGACGGCGATGGGCTGCGGAATCTTTGCTTTTGCCTTTCCCGTTGCCTTCAGCGGTCACTTTCAGGCGCAATCCTTTATGGCGGCGATCGAGGCTATGCTGGGCATCGCGCATATGGCCTCGGGCATTTTTCTGCGCTGGCCGACCCAGATAGTGGTGGGAGCGCTATGGTGGGTGGCGGCGATTGCCAGCGCTTTTGTCAGCACGGACAACGCCGTGGCAATCATCTTTCTGGCCGCGACCTTTGTGTGCATGATCGGCTTCGGCGTTTATTTGATGATCCGAGAGAGCCGGGACAAGGCGCGTGCGCAAGCCGCCAGGGTGCAGCATGCCTGAGTTACCAAACCAGCTGCCCGATCTTGACCCTGTGGTGCACGGGAAGATGCGTCTGGCGCTGCTGTCTCTGCTCTCCGGCGTGGATGAGGCGGAGTTTACCTGGCTGCGGGAGAAGACCGGATCGACGGACGGTAACCTGGGCGCGCACCTGCTGAAGCTGGAAGAGGCTGGATATGTGGGAGTGGAGAAGAAGTTTGTTGCGCGGAAGCCGGTGACGCTGTATCGCATGACCGAAAGCGGGCGCGCGGCGCTGGAGCGGTACATCGCCTCTTTGCGGGAGCTGCTGGGCGCGGCCCTGGCGGGGTGATCTTCCAATGTGGAAAAACCACCGCGATTCACAGCAACCCTTTAGGGCGCGGCCTACTCTTATCAAGTAACCACAGAGGCTACTCTCCAGTAGTTGAGTTCCATCCACGTAGTGCCAACCACTTTGTCGAGGGCGATGCCCTCATTCCGCAGCCAAATCCGAAATCCTTCGAAGCCTCTTGAGCGGGCCCGCCGGAAAGCGGGCCCTTTCGCTCTTGATGCGGCTTTGGTTTGGTTGAGCGGCGCTTCGCGCCGATATTGAACGATAGATACAGCAGATCCCTTCGACAGGCTCAAGGCTCCTCGCTCCCTTCGTTTCGTTCAGGATGACGGCGTGGTAAAAAGCGGGCCCGGTGACAGAGCGATGACATCCTCCTGACTTCCTCCTGACATCCGGGGTTCGGTGGCTGAAATAGGCTCGGTGAGGATTTTTGTGTGTTCCCCCGCATGCATGAAAAATTCCAGCCCGTGAATCCGACTCGGTCGGGCCAACGCGGCAACACCATAAGCGGGGCCTTACAGCGTCAGGAGAGATTCGCTTATGAAGACATTCCTGTCTCTGGCCACGGTTGCATCGTTGGCCTTGTTCGTAGGACCAGTCGTCCAGGCTCAGCACTACAACCAGGTAAATCTGGTGGCCAATGTATCCGGTGTAGCCCCGGTCACCGATCCCCATCTTGTCAATCCGTGGGGACTCTCCCGCAATTCCGGCAGCCCATGGTGGGTTTCCGACAACGGCACTGGTTTGAGCACGCTCTACAACGGCCCGGGAGCGATCAACCCACTCGTCGTGACCATCCCCAAAGCCAACCCCGACAGCAAGACCTTCCCCACCGGCACGCCCACCGGCACCATCGCCAACTCCAGCCCGACGGATTTTCTCCTCGCCCCAGGAAAGCAGGCCGCCTTTCTGTTCGCCACTCTTGACGGCACCATCTCCGGCTGGAACCCAGCCGTCCAGCCCACGACGGCCGTCATCGTCGCCAAGACCACCGACGGCTCCAGTTACACCGGCCTTACCAGCGCCCTCATCAACGGCAAGCGCTTTCTCTACGCCGCCAACTTCACCAAAGGCACCGTCGACGTCTACGACAA
>DATBCB010000218.1:0-3323 GCA_036270675.1 Acidobacteriaceae bacterium
CCAACACGGTCTCGCTCTTTGCTTTTTTGAGCGTTGACGGCAGCATCTTGCCGCGAAAACTTCCCGGGTACCGATGCGTGCTTGCAAGAACCGAAGGGGCAAGCGGAAAATCCTGCAGGATATCCATGGACAGCACACGTATTCGACGGGGGCAAGCGGCCAGCTTCGCACCGGCGCTGTTTCTGCTCTTCCTCGCGGTGGTCATCAACTATATCGACCGCGGAAACCTTTCGATTGCCGCGCCTTTGTTGAAAGAGGAGTGGCATCTCAGCGCCTCCGTACTCGGAGCGCTCTTCTCGGCATTCTTCTGGTCTTACACTGCGCTGCAGTTTGTCGGCGGCTGGGTGTTTGATCGTTTCGATCCGTGCCGCGTGCTGGCTCTCGGCTTTCTCGTATGGTCACTCGCGACGGCGCTTACCGGCCTCTCTACGGGTTTGGTGATGTTGATGTCCCTGCGCCTGCTGCTTGGCGTTGGCGAGTCAGTCATTTGTCCTACGTCTTCACAGATACTTGCCCGCTATCTGCCGGAGGAGAAGCGCGGTTTCGCGAATGGAGTGGTGTGCGGGGCGATGCGCTGCGGGGCAGTCGTGGGAACCTTTGGCGGCGGCTTGCTGATGGCGAAGTACGGATGGCGTCCGGTGTTTCTCGGCGTGGGTGTCCTGAGCCTGCTGTGGCTTCCCGCTTGGTGGCGGTGGAGGCCGCGTGAAGAAGTGATAACCACGACTGTTGCGAAGGGCCAGACACCCGGGTTCGTAGAGATATTCGAACAGCGCTCCTTCTGGGGCGTATCCGCAGGTCATTTCTGCAGCAATTATGTGCTGTACTTCATGGTTACCTGGCTGCCTTTGTACCTGGTGCGGGAACAGCACATGACGATGACTGCGATGTCGCGGATTGCTGCGCTGTATTACGTGACGGACGCCTCATCCGCCTTCGTAACCGGCGCCCTTGCCGACCTGTGGATGCGGCACGGGGGCACCACCACGCAGGTACGCAAGACGGCGATGGGCGTGGGATTCGCGCTTGCCGCTGTCTCCCTGGGCTGCCTGTCGTTCTCCACGCCGGCCACGTACCTTTTCTATCTGTTGCTTGCAGGGGTGGGCTGTGGCATGACCAGCGCCACCTTGTTTGCGTTCGGCCAGACGCTTGCCGGTCCAGCGGGCGTGGGGCGGTGGATTGGTCTGCAGAATGGTTTCGCGAACTTTGCCGGCGTCATCGGTCCGGCACTGACGGGCTTTCTCGTGGACAGGACCGGACACTTTGCAGCGGCGTTGGTGATTTCGGCTGTTATATGCGTAGCCGGAGGATTCGCGTGGGTCTTCGTCGTCGGACGCGTGGAGCCGATTCGTTGGAAATCGAACGCGTCGCTGACGGACGTGGCTGAGGCGGTCTGACGCCGCACAGGAATCAGACCAGCAGGTCGCGCGGCTTGACGTGCTCCCGGATAAACGTGACAGTGGCGTCCAGCGAAGTGCCGGGGCCGAAGATGGCGGCGACGCCCTGCTGCTTGAGGAACGCGACATCCTGCTCGGGAATAGTGCCGCCGACGACGACGAGGACGTCGCCCGCGCCGCGCTCTTTGAGCAGGGTGGTCACACGGGGCACGATGGCGTTGTGCGCGCCGGAGAGGATGCTCAGGCCCACGCAGTCTACGTCTTCCTGCATGGCGGCGTTGACGATCATCTCCGGCGTTTGGCGCAGGCCGGTGTAGATGACCTCCATGCCGGCATCACGCAGCGCGCGGGCGATGACCTTGGCGCCGCGGTCGTGGCCGTCGAGGCCCGGCTTGGCGACCAGGACGCGGATGGGTGGCTGTGAGGATTCAGGCATCGGACGGAGGAGAATATCACAGCCGGGCTGCCGTCCGGAGCGTAGCCCGCACCGTTCGAGCGTGACCGGCATCTCTTCGCTATGGGAGCCAGGAGCACCCGCGACATGCAAGCAAGGAGCGCCAGCGCGAAGCTGACCTTGCCCGATGCGCAGTTTCGCGCCATCGGCCGCGCGCTCGCGGACCCGCATCGTTTCGCCATCCTGGAACAGGTGGCTGCGCTGGAGGACATGCCGTGCAGCCGGCTTGAGGAGCATGCGGTTCTCAGCCCGGCGACGGTCTCCCACCATATGAAAGAACTGAGCGAGGCGGGTCTGGTAGAGATCAGGCGGGAGGGCCGGGAGGCCTATCTTTCGCTGCACCGGCCAGTCCTGGACGCCTACGTCAATCGCCTGGCCGCCCTGTAAAGTCCTCGCAGATCTCCACAGCGAGCGCTGAATCCATTCCATGAATGCCGCATCTGTTTGATACACGTCGAAATATTCGACAGATATCGAAATGAGGTGGGAAAGATGGCGAAGCTTACAGGAAAAGTGGCCGTGGTGACCGGAGCATCCAAGGGCATTGGGGCCGGAATCGCGAAGGAGCTGGCGGCCCAGGGGGCGTCGGTGGTGGTGAATTACGCCTCGAGCAAAGAGGGTGCCGAGAAAGTGGTTGCAGAGATCACCAAGGCTGGCGGCAAGGCCATCGCGGTAGGCGGAAGCGTCGCGAACGCAGGTGAGATCGAGAAGCTGTTTGCCGAGACCAAGAAGGCTTACGGCAAAGTAGACATCCTGGTCAACAACGCGGGCGTGTACGCGTTTGCGCCGCTTGAGGGAATCCTTGAAGAGGAGATCGACCGTATCTTCGACACCAATGTGAAGGGCCTGTTGCTGGCCACCAAGGCTGGTGTTGCTCTGTTCCCGGCGGAAGGCGGCAGCGTGATCAACATCGGATCCGTCGCGAGCGAGCAGACCCCTCCCACGTCCGCGGTCTACAGCGGCACCAAGGGCGCAGTGGACGCGATCACCCGCGTGTTCGCGAAGGAGCTTGGACCGAAAAAGATCCGCGTGAATGCCGTGAACCCGGGCCCGGTCACGACGGAGGGCTTCAAGACCGCGGGCATCGAGGGCAGCGATTTCGAGAAAGGCATGATCCAGAGCACGCCCCTCGGCCGGATCGGACAGCCAGATGACGTCGCGACCGTGGTGGCATTCCTCGCCTCGGACGATGCGCGGTGGGTGACAGGATCTCTGTTGCAGGCTGCCGGCGGTATGCGGTAAGCCATCCTGTCGAAAATCGTCACCCGCTACTGTACGTTTGTTGTTGCCTGCCCCTGAACGTTCGAACCGATTGCACTGCTTGCCCCGACAAATAATCCGTAGTACGTGACCGATACTCCGGGGTGGCCCGCATTCGCCACAGGCCCTGGAGGTATGTTCAGCAACTGCAGGTCATTCGTTGTGCCAACTCTGTCGCAGAAGAGGTAAGGAAGATTGGTGCCGAGCAGCAAAGA
>DATBCB010000219.1:0-7261 GCA_036270675.1 Acidobacteriaceae bacterium
CCCTTCTCCCAGCCGCGCGGCGTCAGGTGCCACTCGGTCCATTCTTTGCGGATTGCCATGCCGCTATCCTAGTGCAGATTCCCGGAGCAGATTCCACACTGCGATGCCCTGCTGGGTTGACCACAGGGCGGCCTTTGCAGAGCGTCTTTTCGCGAAGCCATGCCGGGAGAACTGCATGGCTATGCACTCAACAGGATCCGAAGGTCGCGCAGGTTGTTGCCGGTGGGGCCGGTGACCAGGCCGTCTCCGAGCGCGGTGAAGAGCGGGCAGGCGTCGAAGGCGTCGAGCGCTGCCAGGGGGGTGAAGCCGAGGGCCTGCGCCCGGGTGACGGTGGTGCTGTCGGCGATGGCTCCGGCGGCGGAACTGTTGCCGTCCGCGCCGTCACTGCCGGCGGAGAGGCAGAGGACCGGCTCAGCGGGCAGACGTTGTTCGAAGAGAAGCGCGCAGGCCAGGGCGAAGTGCTGGTTGCGGCCTCCGGTGCCCGGCTTGCGGTCGATGCGGACGGTGACCTCGCCCCCGGAGAGCAGGCAGAGCTTACGGCCCGGATGCTGCCGGCGCAGATCGATAAGACGGTCAACCAGATAGGCCACGGCTTCGTCGTAGGGCCAATCGTCGCAGCCGTTGTCCACGACAACTTCGTAGCCGAGCGCGGTGGCCTTCTCGCTGGCGGCGTGCAGGAGGTCGCGATTGGAGAGAAGAGTGACGAGCCCGACAGGCACGCCCACCTCCCATGCACTAGCACCACCGGTGGAAAAGTCAAACATCTTGAGACCGGCTTTGCGGGCCGATTCTCGCTGCTCAGCGACGCGCTTTATCCCCAATTTGTCGCCGGGAGTTTCGGGCAGATCGGGCCGGCTGAAGAAGCTGTGCACCGAGGGCGGGAATTTTTCGAGCAGGCGATATCGCGCGAGCAGCTCGCGGCAGTCCTTAACTGTGGATGGATCGGCCAGTGTTGGGCCGGAGGCGACGGCATCTGCATGTTGCCATGGCACATCGACGACCTGCAGGGTGAGCTTGACCGAATGCGGCGCGGCAGTGGCGAGCCGTCCGCCCTTGGCTGCGGAGAAATGCTTGCGCAGGGTGTTGATCTCCGCGATGGTGGCGCCCGAGGCGACGAGGGCCTGGTGAAAGGCGATGGTGTCGGCAAGTGAGATGTCAGGGTCGAGCGGCAGATCGAAGATCGTACTGCCGCCTCCGCTGATGAGGAAGATGACGAACGTCTTGTCCGATGCGCGGCGCAGGAGACGCAACGCGTGTTGAGCGGCGCGGAAGGAGTCCTGGTTGGGCAGCGGGTGTCCACCGGCGTAGTAGCGGATGCGCCAGTCGCGCTGTTCGGGCCGGGCCGGTGCGCTGCAGATGCCGCGAACGCGAAGTTTGCGGGGCAGAATGCGGAGCAACGATTGCGTCATGGGCACGGCTGCTTTACCCAGCGCGATGATGAGTATTTTTCGGTAGCCGCCGAGATCGATGCGGCTTGCTGGAGATAAAAAGCCAAACGGGTGCTCGAGGATCAGTGTTGTGCCTTCGCAGCGAATGCGTTCAGCAAAGACGCGCTCGATCCGACACGCATCGACCGCATGGGCAAAGATGGCGCGCGCGTCTTCGTGAAGCGAGTGCAGGCGCTCGTACTGCTCTTCTTCATCGGGCATGGGTTACGACATAGGCGGAGTCCGCGTCTGAGAAGAAGCGAGAGACTAGCCATTCGCGCAGCGCATGCTGCATCTGGTCGAGCTTGCCGGCGAAGAAGTGGTCGGCATCCGGCACGATGACGAGCGTTGCCGGTTGCGCCGCGGACTCCACAATGCGCGCCAGAGCCGCCTGCGGGCCGTATTGGTCTGCGCCGCCGCTGATAAAGAGCTTGGGCAAGGTGCAGCGTTGAAGAAAGTCGTAGCTGTAGTCACGGCCCTCGGCGGCTACCGGGAGGCCCAACGCGGCAAAACCGGAGACGCGGACGTCGGAACGAGGAGCGTCGTCGTCGTTGCCGGCATCGCGACAACAGGCGCGCAACGCCACGTGCGCGCCGAACGAGAAGCCGACGACCAGGATCGGCAATGCGTAACGGTGGTGCAGCCAGTCGAGCGCTGCCCGCACGTCATCGCGCTCACCGCGGCCCTCGTCATGCTGGCCTTCGCTGAGCCCGGTGCCGCGGAAGTTGAAGCGCAGGGTGGGAAGGCCGAGTGACTGCATCGTCTTGGCCGCGCGGTAAACGACCTTGTTGTGCATGGTGCCGCCGCCCATGGGGTGCGGATGGCAGACGAGCGCGGCGTACCGGGCGTCCGGCTGTCCTTCGAAAAGCAACGCTTCCAGGCTGCCGGCAGGGCCGGGAATCGAAAGTGTCTGCAGGCGATTGGCGAGACTGGACATCGGATTCGATTGTAGCGAGGGGAGAGGATCGCTGACCCGCTGACTCGCTGCGTGCTCAGGTATGCTGACCTAACATGACGCTTGACCCGGTGCAATTGACGCGACAGCTCATCGACATTGACTCGACAACTTATAGCGAAGGCTTGGTAGGAGCATTTCTTGCGGAGCTTCTTGCAGCGCGGGATTTTGCCGTAGAGCGCATGCACGTCGCCAGCAAGGGCGAGGATGGAGCAACGACCGATCGCTTCAATCTCTACGCCACGGTGCCCGGCGAGCGGCCGGAGGTTGTCTTCTCCACCCACATGGACACCGTGCCGCCCTACTTCTCGAGCCGAGAGGACGACGAGGCGATCTACGGGCGGGGCGCGTGCGATGCCAAGGGCATCATCGCGGCGCAGATTGCAGCGGTGGAACGGCTGCGCGCGGGCGGCGTGAAAGCTGGAATGCTGTTCGTCGTCGGCGAGGAGCGGGACTCGGCGGGCGCGTTGGTTGCCAACGAACAGCCGAGAGGGAGCCGCTTTCTGATCAATGGCGAGCCAACCGATAACCGGCTGGGTGTGGCGAGCAAGGGTGTGTTGCGCGGCGCGGTGCGGGCGACAGGCAAAATGGCGCACTCGGCGTATCCGGAACTGGGCGAGAGCGCGATCAACAAATTGATTCAGGCGCTGAACAACGTGATGCATATCGATCTGCCCGAAGAAGATGGAATCGGACCGAGCACGCTGAATATTGGATTGATCGAAGGCGGCCGAGCGCCCAACGTGATCGCGGACAAGGCGCTGGCGCAGGTGATGGTGCGGCTGGTAGGTCCCTCGGATGAGACGCGCGCAGCACTGGAGAAGGCAATCGCCGGCTTCGCCGAGATCGAATACACACTCGAGATCCCCTTTATGCGATTCCGAACGATGGAAGGGATGGAGACGATGGTGGCGGCCTTCGCGACAGACATCCCCGCACTGACCAACTGGGGCGAACCGCTGCTGCTAGGACCGGGATCGATTCATGTTGCGCATACTCCCCATGAAAAGCTGGCGAAGCGCGAGCTTTTCGAGGCCATCGATCTCTACACGGAGATCGCGAGCAAGCTCGTAGCATAAGCGAGGATGGCGAGCGATCGAGCAATCTCACGATGGCGCCGTGCGGGTTTTGCTGCGCTGAGCGGCCTGACCGGCTGGCTCGTGGGGCAGTTGGTATGCCTGCCGGTCAACCTGATCATCGCGGTGCGGGACAGCGAGGGCGATGCGAAGCTGTTCGTCCAGACGCTGCTCTATGGTCTGCTGGCGTGGGGCGGGTGGACGATGCTGCTGGCAGCCACGGCATGGTTCCTGGTGGTGCTGCCGCTGGTGATAACCATGCGGCCGTGTCTCGTGGTGCGCTTGCGATGGTATGTGCCCATGGTGGCCGCAGTGGCAGCGCTTTCGCTGGTGGGCACGCGGCCCACGATGTTCCGCGACAGGTCTGCCATCACCTTCTTCCACAGATATGCCCAGGTCATCCCGTATGGCGCATTCGCGGTTTCCTTCACGCTGGTGACGGCGTGGATGTACATCCTGTTGTGCAAGCGGCGGCTGGATCGTGCCGAATCTCCCGGCTAGCAGACGGAGTAGCTCCGGCATCCCAGACCGGGCATCTTAGACTAAAGGTATGGCCGATCTCGAGACACCCACGAAACCCCTGAATGCACTGGCAAGGGCGCGCTCCTCTTACCTGCGTTCTGCGATGCATCAGCCGATCCGCTGGCAGGAATGGGGCCCGGATGCGTTTGCCCAGGCGGCGCGCGAAGACAAGCCGGTGCTGCTCGATATAGGCGCGGTGTGGTGCCACTGGTGCCATGTGATGGATCGCGAGAGCTATGAAGACGAGACGCTGGCTCCGCTGATCAACGAGCGCTTCGTGGCCGTGAAAGTGGATCGCGACGAGCGGCCGGACGTCGATAGCCGCTACCAGGCGGCGGTGCAGGCCGTCAGCGGGCAGGGAGGATGGCCGCTGACCGCTGTGCTGACGCCGGATGGACGCCCGTTTTTTGGCGGAACGTATTTTCCACGGCATGATCGCTATGGCCGCCCGGGCATCGAGCGGCTGCTGCTCACCATGTCCGACGCGTGGCAATCGAAGCGCGATGAGGTGATGGAGTCGGCAAGCTCGATCATCGCTGCGATCGAGCATGGCGAGGCATTCGCGGGACGCAGCGGATTGTTGAGCTCCGCGCTCGCCGACAAGCTGGTGCATTCCGCGATCGTGCAGTTCGATCCACACAACGGCGGTTTTGGCGCGCAGCCGAAGTTTCCGCACCCAGCCGCTCTGGACCTGCTGCTGGATACGGCGACGCGCAAGGGCGATGCGAAGGCGCGTGAAGTGGCGCTGGTGACGCTGACCAAGATGGCCGATGGCGGCATCTACGACCACGTCGGAGGCGGCTTCCATCGCTACTCGGTCGATGAGCGCTGGCTGGTGCCGCATTTTGAAAAGATGCTTTACGACAATGCCGGCCTGCTGGCGAATTACGTGCACGCATGGCAGAGCTTTCCGTATCCGGTCTTCAGCAATGTGGTGCGCGAGACGGTGGCGTGGATGGATGGCTGGCTGAGCGACCGGGAGAAGGGCGGCTTCTACGGCTCGCAGGATGCCGATATGACGCTCGATGATGATGGCGACTACTTCACGTGGACGCGCGCCGAAGCGGCAGAGGTGCTGAGCGCTGATGAGCTGGAAGTGGCTGGGACGTATTACGACATCGGCGAGCTGGGCGACATGCATCACAATCCGGCGAAGAATGTGCTGCACATCCAGCAGCCGCTGGAGTTGCTCGGGAAGAACCTGAATCGCGAGCCCGCCGAGTTGACGGGCTTGCTGGCCACTGCACGAGCCAAGCTGGCGACAGCACGCGCTGCGCGGCCAACCCCCTACGTCGATCGCACGGTGTACACCGGGTGGAACGCGATGGCGATCTCGGCCTATCTGCAGGCGAGCTCGGTATTGCAGGTGCCAGGCACGCGCGAGTTTGCCACCAAGACGCTGGACCGCATCCTGACGGAAGCATGGTCGGAGCAGGATGGCCTCGCGCATGTTGTGGCTTATGCGGCGGGGGAGCATGGCGAGCGCATCCCGGCCGTGCTGGATGATTACGCGCTGCTGGTGCACGCTTGCCTCGACGCGTGGGAGGGGACGCTCGAGCTGCGCTATTACGAGGCGGCTGCCCGGCTCGCGGCGCGGATGCAGCGCGACTTCTACGATGCGACCGGTGGAGGTTTCTTTGATGCCGTTGCGGATCCGAATGCGATTGGCGCGCTCTCTGCACGCCGCAAGCCATTGCAGGACACGCCGACGCCGGCGGGGAACCCCACGGCTGCGGCGGCGCTGCTGCGCCTGGAGGCCCTCAATGGCGACGCGAAGCTGCGCGAGATGGCCGAAGATACGCTGGAGGCGTTCGCGGGCGTCGTCGAGCACTTCGGGCTTTACGCGGGTTCGTACGGGCTGGCGCTCGAACGCCTGCTGAACCCGCCGCAGCAGATTGTCGTCGTGGGTGAGGACGATCTGGCGGATGCGCTGGAATCTGCGGCACGCAGCGGCTATGCGATCAACAAGACCGTCTTGCGGGCGACAGCAGCGGTGCTGCGAGAGGGCGCTTTGCCGCCGGTGCTGCGGGAGACACTTACGAAACTGCCGCAGTTACAAGAACAGGCGAGCTTCGCGGTGGTCTGCCAGGGAACGACTTGTCTTCCTCCGGTGCGCACAATGGAAGAGCTGCAGTCGGCGATTGCAACTCGGGCTTAGTAGCTATCCACCTGAAAATGGGTTGGTCTCGTTCGGCTTGTTGGTGGTGGGATCCGGTGCCGGCGCAGCCTTTGCCTGCTCTCCCGGCAGCGCAATGGCCTTGCCACCAGGAACGCGGAAGGGACTGCCGGGCAGCATGTCGTTTTTTTCAAGTGCGATGCGAATCCGCTTCTGCATCTCGCGCAGGGCGTCGTACTGCTGTCTGGCCTGCGTCTTCGCGGTGATGGGATAGATCACCTCGGAGCCCTTGATCTGATCGACGCCGAGCACCTGTGGATCGCCGAGGAAGATGTCTTTGTACGCGGGCTCCTGCCGCACTTCGCTGACGACTTTCTGCAGCAATGCGATCACCTTGTCAGGATCGGCGGAGAAGTCGACTGAGATGTTGAGCGTTGTGGTGGAGAAGTCGCGGCTCTGGTTGGTCACGACGGTGATCTGACTGTTGGGAATGAGATAGAGGCTGCCGTCCCCGCCCCGCACGGTGGTTTTGCGCAGCGACATCGATTCCACGGTCCCGGTGGCGCCCGCAATAGTGACCCAGTCGCCGACGTTGTACTGATCTTCCACCAGCACCAGCATGCCGTTGATCATGTCCTTCACGATGGTCTGTGCTGCGAGGCCGATCGCCACACCGGCAACGCCCGCGGAGGCAAGCAGCGGAGTGGGATTGAAGTCGAAGACTTCGCGCAGAATGCTGATGGCGGCGAAGAAGCCGACGATGCCGAAGCCGGTGGCGCGCAGCACGGAGGCGAGCGTGCGAATCTGCGAGGCGCGTGCCAGGCCGACTGCCGGGTGCTTCTCGGCTGCGCGCCGCATGCGGTCGGTGATGACCTTCACCAGCCAGAATGCAAACCAGGCGAAGACCAGGATGACGACCAGGTGTTTCAGGTCGTTGACCAGGAAGTCCTGTGCGCCGTCTACCAAGTTCTGCCACATGGATTGCAGGGCCTCGCGCAGGGGCGGGCGATGATTGGGCGGCGCGAGCAGAAGGAGCATGCAGGCCTTTCACATCAGAGTTTGCAGTCGTTTCTATAGAGCATTTCGGTATAGGTGTAGACTGTGCAGCGACCACGCTCGCGGCTTTTCTTTACGGAAAAGCCGCGCCGAGTGCATGTCCGTAGGC
>DATBCB010000220.1:0-6555 GCA_036270675.1 Acidobacteriaceae bacterium
GTCCTGAACGAGGTCTACGACCTCTTCATCGACCTCGACGCCGAAGAGGATCAGCTCGACTTCCCCGTCCTCTACACCAACGCCAAGCAGGGCACTGCGTCGCTCTCGCTCGATACCCCCGGCACCGATCTGCAGCCGCTCTTCGAGACCATCCTCACCGCGCTGCCCCCTGCCCCCGGAGACGCGAAGGGTCCGCTCCAGATCCAGGTCACCAACCTCGACTACTCCGACTACCTCGGTCGCCTCGGCATCGCCCGCGTCTTCAACGGCACGCTCAAGACCGGCGACGAAATCAATATCTCCAAGCGCGACGGCTCGCTGCAGAAGACCAAGATCACCAAGCTCTTCTCCTTCGAAGGGCTCAAGCGCACCGACATCACCGAGACCGTGGTCGGCGACATCGTCGCCATCGCTGGCGTCAGCGGCATCACCATCGGCGAGACCATCGTCGACCTTGAGAATCCGCAGCCGCTGCCGCCCATCATCATCGACGAGCCGACGATCGCGATGCAGTTCTCCGTCAACAATTCCCCGACCGCCGGCCGCGAAGGTCAGTACGTCACCAGCCGCAACCTGCGCGAGCGCCTGGACAAGGAACTGCTCACCAACGTCTCCATCCGCGTCGAAGATACCGGCTCGCCGTACAGCTTCAAGGTCCTCGGCCGCGGCGAATTGCAGCTCGCCATCCTCATCGAGATGATGCGCCGCGAAGGCTACGAGCTCATGGTCGGGCGGCCCGAGATCGTCACCCGCGTCGTCGACGGCAAGACCATGGAACCGGTCGAACACCTCACCATCGACATCCCGGAGAACTTCGTCGGTACCGTCATCGAGCGCCTTGGGCCGCGCAAGGGCGAGATGGTGAAGATGACCAATCACGGCTCCGGACGCGTGCGCATGGAGTTCCGCGTGCCCTCGCGCGGCCTCATCGGCCTGCGCTCCGAGATGCTTACCGAGACGCGCGGCACCATCGTGATGAATGCGCTCTTCGACGGCTACATCCACTATCAGGGGGAGATTCCCCAGCGGCCCACCGGCGCGCTCATCGCGGACCGCGCCGGCACCACCACCGCCTACGCCCTCGACGGTCTGCAGGATCGCGGCGTGCTGCTGGTGAACCCCGGCGTCGAGGTCTACGAAGGCATGATCGTCGGCGAGCACTCGCGCGACAACGATCTTGATGTCAACGCGGTGCGCGAAAAGAAGCTCACCAACATGCGCGCGTCCAGCGCCGATGAGGCCATCCGTCTCGTGCCGGTGAAGGCGCTTAACCTTGAACAGGCCATCGAGTTCATCGCAGAAGATGAGCTGGTCGAAGTCACGCCCAAGTCGCTGCGCCTGCGCAAGAAGATCCTGCAGGCGAACCGCCGTCCGAGGCGCAATGCGCAGCCGGTAGCGCAATAGAGACAACGGCGGACAACTGCAGACGACGACAGACAAAAGCGGAAATCCCGCTGCAGGAATGCCCTCTACTGCAGTTGTCTGTTGTCGTCTGGTGTGATCTGCCTTTGTCTGTCCTAGCGTGTAAGCTTGAGTGTTAGGGAGCGGCTCTTCCGGGCCGCTCCTTGAACTTTGCAGGTAGTGAATGGCGAACCAGGGAAACCTCTTCAGCGCGCCCAATGAGCCGGCAACTGCGGTTGAGCCCGCTCCCCAACAGCAGCAAAGGCAGATCCCGCGCTGGCTGCTGGTGATCGAGGTCGCGCTGTTCGTCATTCTCCGTCTCTACGTCGGCGTGCTGGTCTTTCTGCTGCCGTGGCGCAGCGTGTGGACCACGAATGCCTTCATCAACAACTGGCCCACGGTGGCCAGCTTCATGGCGCAGGGTTGGGTGCGGGGCATCGTCTCCGGCCTTGGCCTGCTGAATATCTGGATCGCATTCAGCGTCTTATTCCGCCGCCGTCGCCGCTCATAATCTCCTCTCTATGTCCGATCAACTGCCAAATCCGTTGGAACCTGCATCGCTCGCATACGAGAACCCTGCCTTCCTCAACAGCCCCGACGGGCGTCTGATCCGCATCATGGCCGAGTACGCCGAGCCCTTGGCCCGTTTCCGCCGCGAGCGCATCCGCGACACCGTCGTCTTCTTCGGCTCTGCTCGCTTCAATGCGCTCGACGTTGCGAACCACGAGCTGGAGCTGCTGGCGCGTCCCTACTCCCGCGAGCTGGCTCCGCATCATGAACAGCCGGCAAAGGGCGCGGAGCTGGATGCCTGCAGGGTGGACGATGGCAGCACCAATGATCTGAAGTGCCGCCGCGCCGAGGCTGCCGTCGAGATGGCGCACTACTACGAAGACGCGCGCAAGCTCGCCGCCATGCTGACGCAGTGGTCCATGACCCTGAAAGGCCGGCAGCGCCGCTTCGTCGTCACCTCCGGCGGCGGCCCCGGCATCATGGAAGCCGCCAACCGCGGCGCATACGAGGCCGGTGGACCGACTGTCGGGCTCAACATCAAGCTGCCCTTCGAGCAGGCACCCAACCGCTACATCACTCCCGCGCTGAACTTCGAGTTCCACTACTTCTTCATGCGTAAGTACTGGTTTGCCTATCTCGCAAAGGCGCTGGTCGTCTTCCCCGGCGGCTTCGGCACGCTCGACGAGGCCTTCGAGATACTCACCCTTACCCAAACTGACAAGCTGGCTAAGAAAATCACGGTCATCATCTATGGTTCTACTTACTGGAAATCGGTAATCAACCTAGATGTGTTGGTGGAGAAGGGAGCTATCTCGCCCGGGGATCTGAATCTCTTCCAGTTCGCCGACACTCCGGAAGAGGCCTTTGCGCTTCTGCAACAGGGACTTACAACCAACCACCTGGAGCCGGAGAGCCGCCACGCCCAACCTTCCGATGGATCGCATGGACCCGAGACCCACGTGGACTTAGCGCCCGACATAGCAAAAACCCGCTAAGTCCTACTCTTCCGGCCCGTAACTAGTACGGTTCCTTTCCGTATCTGGCACTAAGGTTGCACGAAAGTTACGACATCTTCTTGTCTGCGTAATGCCCCATTCATGGGGCCATCCTCATACTAAGCATGCAAGGTGTGAGGAGCATACGCAAGGTGTGAGGAGCGGCCATGAAACGATCGCAGATCTCCTACCTGTGGAAGAACCCCGGCGCCGCCCGCGACTTCAGCACCGGCGTCTCGCTGCACAGCCACACCAACCGCTCCAAAGAGACCCTGGACTTCGTCGTCAAGTTCATTGCCAGCGACGGTTTCTGGGGACGTCTCTATCGGCGTCTCGAACCCATGCACGCGAAGCACGCGATCCTGAAGCCGGACTACGCACGCGGCTACTGGACGCCGCCGCTCACCCCGCGTCTGGCCTTCGATCTGGAGCGCCGCCAGATCGAGAGTAAGCTGCAGCGCACCGCCCTCGTCTCGATCACCGATCACGACAACATCGAGGCGCCGCAGTTGCTGCGCACCGTCGCCAGCGCGCGTCACATCCCTGTCTCGGTCGAATGGACCGTTCCTTTCGCCGGCGATCAATCCTTCCATCTCGGCATCCACAATCTGCCCAGTGCCTACGGTGCGGAATGGATGCGCATCTTCGAAGAGTTCACCGCCAATCCCTCCGACGCTCGACTGACCGAGCTGCTGAGCGCGCTTCATGCCCTCCCTAACGTCCTCATCGTTTTCAATCATCCGATGTGGGACCTCTACGAGATCGGCGGCGCTCGTCACGCGCTGCGCCTCGAAGAATTCCTCGAGCAGAATGGCGATTTCATCCACGCCCTGGAGCTGAACGGGCTGCGCGGCTGGAATGAGAATCGCGTGGTGCGCTCACTGGCCGAGCGCTGGAACAAGCTGCTCATCTCCGGCGGCGATCGCCACGGCCTGGAGCCGAACGGCAACGTCAATCTCACCAACGCGACCTCCTTCAACGAATTCGTCCATGAGATACGCAACGAGCTTCGCAGCCACGTTCTCTTCATGCCGCAGTACGCGGAGCCGTGGAAGCACCGCATCATGCAGTCCACCTTGGACGCGGTGCGCAATTACCCCGACTTCCCAGTGGGCTCGCGTCGCTGGGATGAGCGTGTCTATCACCCGGATGCGAACGGGATTCCGCGGCCTGTGAGTTCGCTATGGCCTGCCGGCCATGCACCGCTGGCGTTGCGGCTCAGCATCCAGGCTGTACGTCTCATGGGCTGTGCGCCCTTCAGCGGCAGCCTGCGGCTGGCCTGGAATGAATCGCGGCAGTTACAGTTCGCCCTTGGCGAGGGTGAGCCCGTATAAGTTATTTCCGGTTTCCGCGAGCACCGCATACACTCCCGTCATGCTCGCGGCGTCTGACGCTCCCTCACTCTCCCATCCGCCCCGAATCGCATACCTTCCCGACGCCTTTCACGAGATCAATGGCGTAGCGCACACCAGCCGGCACTTTGTGGCCTTTGCCCGTCGCCGCAGCCTGCCCTTTCTCTGTGTGCGCGCAGGTCCGGCCGATGGCGCCGACAAAGACGGCTCCGTCCGCACGCTCGAGTTGCCGCGCAGCGCATTCTCCTTTTCGATAGAGAAAGACCTGCGCTTCGATCTCGCGTACTGGCGGCATCTGCCGCGCATCCTCGCCGACACGCGGCACTTTCGGCCGGACATCGTTCACATCACCGGTCCTTCGGAGCTGGGTTTCATCGGCGCATGGATCGCGCACCACCTGCGCGTGCCGCTGGTCGCCTCCTGGCACACCAATGTGCACCAATATGCCGCGACGCGCTCCGGTTGGTTCACGCGTCTCTTCGGCGGAAGTGGCCCAGGTGTTGGCCGGCAGATCGAATCCGCAGCGCTTTGGAGCACCGCGCTCTATTACAAGCAGGCGCGCGTGCTCTTCGCGCCCAACCCCCAACTGTGCGCACTGCTGGAACGCGCGACCGGCCGCCCCTGTCACCTGATGACGCGTGGTGTCGATACCGAGACATTCTCGCCCGCATATCGCGATCGTCGCGCGGAGGATCGAGACTTCGTTCTCGGCTTCGTCGGCCGCCTCTCCATCGAGAAAAATGTCGCACTGCTGGTGACAATAGAGCAGCAGCTTCGTCGCCACGGAGCGGACCACTTCCGCTTCCTCATCGTCGGCCACGGTGGAGAAGAGGCCTGGCTGCGCCAGCATCTGCAGCGCGCGGAGTTCACCGGAGTCCTCCGCGGCGCGCCTCTGGCTCGCGCCTACGCCAACATGGATGCCTTCGTCTTTCCCTCGCACACCGACACCTTCGGCAACGTCGTGCTGGAGGCACTCGCATCCGGCGTGCCCGCCATCGTCACCCCCGACGGAGGCCCGGCCCGCATCGTGCACGATGGCGACACCGGCCATGTTCGCGCCGACCCGGATTTCGCTGCCGCCATCGCGGCGCTCGCGAGCAACGCTCCGGCTCATCGGGAAATGCAGAGGCGCGCACGGCAGTTTGCGCTCTCCGCTTCGTGGGATGCTGTCTTCGAAAACATCTACGCGCGCTACGCCGACCTGCTCTCCGCCGGCAGAAAGGGCGCAGCCTGCCCCCGATAGCTGCCGGATAGCCTGCCCGGATAGCTAAGACCGGATAGCCAAGACCGGGGCCGCGCCGCGGGCTCGCGTGCTATCGAAGCGGTTACTGTACCTGCCCGATATACACCCCAAACGGCGGCAGGTTCACCTCATCGAGCGATGCGGGATCGCTCGCGCCGGGCGTCTTCATCAACGTCATCGCCTGTTTGCTGCTGATCCCTTGCTGCGTCAGATCGAAGCTGAACTTCTGCAGCTCCGCGGTGAAGTTGCAGGCCACTACCACGGCGGGCTTGCCGGGCGTCTGCCGCAGCCAGGAGAGCACCTTCGTGTCCGTCGCGTTCAACAGCGTCAGCTTCCCCGAGTGCAGCGCCGGATTGTCGCGGCGAAGACGGATCAGTTGCTTGTACCAGTTCAGCAGCGAGTCATC
This sequence comes from Acidobacteriaceae bacterium, assembly GCA_036270675.1. GTDB lineage: Bacteria > Acidobacteriota > Terriglobia > Terriglobales > Acidobacteriaceae > KBS-83. The sequence continues at coordinate 5,908 of DATBCB010000220.1, forward strand.
GTCGCGGACTTCCTCGGCCACGTTCACCGTCTTGTAAGTGTCAGGCACCGGCAGCCACGGCTTGTCACTCGTGGTGAAGCCGGCCTCGGGCGAGCCGTCCCACTGCATCGGCGTACGCTCGCCATCACGCCCCTTCTCGTTGGGCCAGCCAGTCCTGCCCACCGGGTCCTTCACATCCTCAATCCGGGTCGGCGGCGTGGTCTTCATCCCAATCTCGTCGCCGTAGTACATCAGCGCCGTGCTCCGCGTTGCGAACAGAATAGTAGCCAGCATCCGCTCGATGTCCACGTTGTGTTTGCCATCGCCGTAGCGCATATCCATCCGCGGATTGTCATGGTTGTCGAAGACCAGCAGCGGCTGGTTGTCGTCAAGGTCGTGCTCCGCCTCATTGATACGCTGGCGAAACTCGTTCACATCCAGCTTGTTGATGAAACCCACCTGCATGTCCATAGGTAGTTGCAGCTCGTCATGGTTTGCGCCGTACCACTTCTCGAGCTCCTGCACGTTCGGCAGATAGGTCTCTCCAATCAGCACGCGATTGCCGGGAAAGCTGTCGGTGACTTGGCGCAGATCGCGCATCACCCTATGTACCTCCGGCAGATTTTCCGTCAGCGAGCCATCGATGTTCGGATCGCCGTACTTGTTTGT
>DATBCB010000221.1:0-4046 GCA_036270675.1 Acidobacteriaceae bacterium
GCTGCGTGTCAAGGAATCCGACCGCATTGCGCTGGTCGCTGAGAATCTGCGCCGCATGGGCGCGGAGGTGACGGAGGTCGAGGACGGGCTGGACGTGCCTGGCGGCCAGACGTTGCACGGCGCCGAGATCGATTCAGGCGAAGATCATCGCATCGCGATGGCCTTTTCTGTCGCCGCGCTGCGGGCAGAGGGCGAAACCACAATCCACGGTGCCGAGTCGGCAGACATCTCTTTCCCGGAGTTCTTCAGCCTGCTAGACCAGGTGGCGATTCGCTGAGTCGAGCGCGCAATGACCATCGCCTGAAGGGAGGCTCTCATGCACGTGGTGCACAAATCCGAGCTGCCGCTTGTCGGCATGTCCCATCAGTTTGTCGGAAGGGACCAGGGGCAGACGGGCGTCTCCTTTTTTCTGGTGAGCACCACCGAGCCAGGACACCGTGTTCGCCTCCATAAGCACGATTACGATGAGGTCGTCCATGTCATCGAGGGTCAATCCACATGGACGATTGGTGAGCAGCAGCAGATCATCGCCGGAGCAGGCGACACCGTGGTGGTGCACGCAGGCGAGTCTCATGGCTTTGTGAACAGCGGGCAGGGGCAATTGCGTCAGATCGACATACACCTGCACCCCACCTTCGAGACAACCTGGCTGGAGGAGTAGTTCGTCGCTCTACTGCGGCGGTGGCGCCTGTTGCTGTTGCGGCGGCGCTGGCGGCATCGGCGAAGGCGGTGCCACCGGCGGAGTATGCAACTGCTGCTGTTGCGAAGGCAGCGGGGCAATCGGTGCCTGGGGCGCGGCCTCGAGTCCGGGAATCGCGACCTGCTGGGTGATAGTGCCGGAGACTCCATCGCCAATGCTGATGTTGTACTTGGTAAGCGTGTTGGCGAGGAGCTGCTCCAGCGAGGCACGGTCTCTCGCGTAGGTCGCCATGGCGGAAGTTACGGTATTTTCCGCGGCGGCCAGGCTGCGCTCCTGCTGCAGCACCAGCGCGGTAGTAGACGCGCCATATTTGAACTTCTTCTTCTCCGCATCGAGCGCCTGATCGTTGTACTCGCGGGTCGCTGTGGCCGCCTGCACCGCGGCGCGATCGTTGGTCAACGCATACTGCGCATTGATGACCTGAATGCGAATCTGTATGTAAAGCTGCTGCAGTTTCAGCTGATCCTGGCGAAATTCCAGCAATGAACGCTCGTGCAATGCCTGTGCAGGACGGTTTCGCAGCGGAATGGTAATGTTTACGCCGACGCCGCGGTTAGGCGTATTTCCGGTGAACAGCCCCCTGAACACGTCGCTGTAGTTTCCCGGGACGATCGCGCAGCCCTCAGGTCCGTTCGCTGCAATGCTGCAATTCGGGTTTGCCGCGCCGCCAAGTGCAGTCGATCCATAGAAGCCGTAAAGATCGACTACGGGCAGCAGACCGTTCTTGACGCCTTTAAGGGTGATCTGATCGTTCTTCAGGTTCAGAACGCCCTGCTCGATTTCCGGTCGGTTCTGGTCGGCCTCTTTCACCAGGTCCTCGACAGCGGCCGTTTCTTCCGGCATCTCGATCAAGGAGACCCTGTCGGTTGGAATGACCGGGGCTTGTGAGAGCTTGGGGTCGTTCAGGTTCTTGGCAATCGCCTGCTTCATCACCAGCTGCTGATATTCAAGATTGCTCTGGGCGCTGATCAACGTCTGTTTGTCCTGTGCGACCTGATTGTCGGCGTTCAACACGTCGAGCGGCGCCAGCGTCCCGATCTGCAATTGCTTCCGATTATCCGAAGCCACCTGGGTCGACTGATCGAGCGCACGCTGCGCGGATTGAACGTTTTCATAGGCACTCACCAGCGTCCAGTAGATGTTCTCCACCTGATTGATCGTGAACAGCAACTGCTGACGGAATGCGGAATCGGTAATGCGCCGGTTGTTGATGGCCTGCGCCATGAACCGGGTGTTGAGCCCGATGCCGAACCCATTGAGAAGATGTTGCGTGACTTGCGCATTGAAGGTGGAGTTTAGCTCAGGACTGTAACCGCTGCGGAAGCTGTTGGTCGTCAAACGCGTGTTCTGGAAACCAACTGTCAGCGTGGTACCCGTCTGATAGCCTTGCTGGTACTGAAAGTTATATGAGTCGGTGTTCTGAATGAGCGTCGGAGCACCAGTGATGAACTGATTCGGCTCCGGTGTCGTGGCACGCTGAAATTGAACCGTCCCGGTCAACACCGGATCGGACACCGTTGGCGCTGGCCCCTGTCCATTTGCGGTGAGCACCAGGCCGCTCGCTCCAGCGCCGGCGCCGGAAGCGCCCGCCGATGTGCCACCGGGACCACCGCCGGCGGCGAGTGTCGAACTGCTGCCGCCCAATGTGCCCGTCACCAGACCGGCCGGAGAGCCCAGCAGCGACGCACCAGCCCGCGAACGCACGATATCCGTATCCGAAATGTTCAGGTTGTATCGCGCAATTGCGATGTCGAAGTTATTCTCGAGCGCGAGCATCACGGCGTCGCTCAGGCTCAGATAGATTTTCCCGTTCTTCAGCAGGTCGTTCAGGCGCGGAGAATTGAAGATGCTCGGGGTATCGATGGAAGTTCCCATGTAGGGCGCGATCGGATTTGGAAAATGTGAAGGCGTGTTCCGGAAATCCCGTCCACTCGGCCGCATGTAAAGTGGCAGTGTGGCGTTGGGCGCCGGCTCCGCAGGCAGGCCCGCGGTTGCCGCGCCGGGGTTGATCTGCTGTTGCGCTTCGGCCAGCGGCGTCAGCGTGGAGAGCATCGTCATAGCGATTGCCGCCCACCCTGCCAGCCTGCGTCCTGTCCACATCTTGTCATTGCCCACCCGCCGAACTTCCTGCAGCTTGAAAAAGTTCATTCGCCCCCACCCATCAAAATGCCCCACGTCTTTCCAGAGACGGCACAGGCCGCTCCCCGGACTCCGCGCTGAGCCGGAATCCTTCCAGCCGGGCCATGCCCTGCCGCAATATCAAGGCTTTCGCACCGTACGGATCTGCCACTGCTGCGTCTGGCAGTTGTTACGTTCGAGCGCCGCTGCACGTTCCCACAAATCGCCTGCGCGCGTGCAAGCATCGTCTGCCGGCGGCAGCAAAAGTATATCCCAGCGTCACCCATGCGCTGCGCTATCCTCAGGCTGCATATGGACTTGCTTTGCTCTCCCGTCATCTCGTCACATGGCATCTCGTCACATGGACAGATGTGGAAGCTCATACTCGCTTACGACGGCACAGACTTTCATGGCTGGCAGGTGCAGCCTGGACTTCGCACCATCCAGGGCGAACTGGCCGCGGCCATCGAGCGCGTAAGCGGCGAACGCACGCTGCCCCAGGGCTCCGGCCGCACTGATGCGGGCGTACACGCGCTCGCGCAGGTGGCATCGGTCGCGCTTGCGTCGCCCATCCCGCCGTCGAATCTGCGTCGAGGACTCAATCGCGCGCTTCCCGCAGCCATCCGTGTGCTCGAGGCAGCGCACGCGCCGCTTGGCTTCCACGCCCGGCATTCGGCAGTTGCGAAGCAATACGAGTACCGCATCTATCGCGGCGAGATTTGTCCGCCGCAACTGGCGCGCTACGTTTATCCCCTGGCATGGCCGCTCGACACGGCCGCTATGCGGCAGGCGGCACCACTCGTCGTGGGCACGCACGACTTCTCCTCTTTCGCCGCCAGCGATCCTGACCGCACCGCGCGCATGGCAGCGGATCCGGAGGTAGACAACGTGCGCACCCTCAGCGACTCTTCCTGGTTCGAGCAGGACCGTCTGCTGGTCTACACCGTGCGTGGCGACGGATTTCTGCACCATATGGTGCGCAATCTGGTGGGGACATTTCTCGAAATCGGCCGCAAGCATCGCAGCGCCGCCGAACTAGCCGCAATCCTTGCCTCACGCAACCGCGTGGCAGCGGGAGCGACCGCACCGGCGCGCGGCCTCTTCCTGCACTCGGTCAGCTATGCGGGTGCTGATGTTTGCGATGCTACGCTTGCGTAGGCAGCACGATGCAGTCCTTTCTCTCGCTCAACCCGCTTGGACAGGTGCCCCAGCTTGCCGCGCAACGGCG